>JBBRKD010000253.1:0-4051 GCA_038218255.1 Hyphomicrobiales bacterium
GGTCATGTCCTCGCCCAGACGCTGGCCGACATGGAAGACCGCTCGCCCCGTCCGTTGCATCTCATCGTCGGCATGATGGGCCTGAAAGACGCGGCAGGCTTCTTGGCGCCCTTCCGCGGCCTCGCCCGGGACGTCACGGCTGTGCCGATCCCAGGGGCGAACGAGGCACCCCACACGCCCGAAACATTGGCCCAGGCCGCCCGGTCCATCGGCCTGGAAGCCGAAACCGCCCGCGACGTGGACGCAGCGCTGCGCCGCCTCGACAAGAACCACCCCGGCCCCAAGCGCATCTTGATCTGCGGGTCGCTCTATCTAGCAGGCCAAGTCCTCGCTCGCCAGCAAGGCGTCATCGCGCAAGGAAATTGAGCGGCGGCAAGTGAATTGCGGCAAGTGAACGGCGGCAACTGAACGGCGGCAAGTGAACGGCGTCACTTGACCCAGCCGAAAGCGCCACCGCCGCAGGGATTTTAAAACCCGTCCCATCGCGCCCTTTGCCCACATCCCCCGAATCACGTCACCCCTATCGCCATACTCGGGCGATCACGGGAGACGCGCCATGGCGCTCAGACAAGCACTTAGGCTCTCACTTTTAGCCACGCTGCTGGCCACGCACACAGCCACACACACAGCGCTTGCCGAACCCGAAAAACTGGCAGCCGTGCCGATAGACGCACCGGCCGCAACACCGTCCGCCGTCGATCCCGCAGCCCCGCCTGAGATCATGGCGACTGCGCCGGGAAGCGCGTCTCAAAGCTCACAGCAGAGCCTCCAGAATAGCCCACAGGCAAGCCTACATCTAAACCCACTGGCCACCGCCATCCGCCAGGCGCTCGCAGCCCTCCCCACGGCCCAGACCGAGCGCCAGCAAGAATTGCAGTCAGCCGTTGCAGCCTTCTATGCCGCGCGAAGCGATGCCCCGCTGTGGACCACGCCCGACGGTTCGCAAACCAAGGCCCAATCCCTGACCGCCGAGATCGCGCGCGCCGCCGACTACGGGCTCGACCCCGCCGATTACCCCCTGCCGCCCGCGTCCACCACAAGCAACGTCGCCGCAACGGCGTCCACCGAAATGGCCCACACGCTCGCTGCGTTGAAATACGCCGACCACGCACGCGGCGGCCGTATCATGAAGCCCGCCGTCGATCTCAGCAGCTATCTCGACCGCGCGCCCCAGCTTCTCGACCCCAAGGCCGTCCTCGCCGAATTGGCAGCCTCGGGCGATATCGCAGCGACACTCCGCGGGTTCCACCCCAAGCACCCCCAGTTTGAGCTGCTCCGCCAGCGCTATCTCGCCCTCCGCACAGCCGACAAAAACCAGCGCCGATCGATCAAGGCGTTGTCACCCGACGCCAAGCGCGTGCTCGCCAACATGGAGCAATGGCGTTGGATGCCGTCTGATCTCGGCCAGCTTTACGTCTGGAACAACATCCCCGAGTTCATTCAACGCGTGGTCGACAAAGGCGAGATCGTCGATACCGAGCGCATTGTCGCTGGCGAAATCGGCAAGCAAACGCCGATCTTCTCACGGCCCATGCGCAAGATCGTGTTCCGTCCCAAATGGAAAGTGCCGGAATCGATCAAGGTCCGCGAGATCTGGCCAAGCCTTGTGCGCGGCGGCGGCATGCTCGCCCAATACGGCCTCGTGATCGAAACCAAGGACGGCAAACCCGTTGACCACCGGACGGTGGACTGGACCAAGGAAGATATTCGCAACTACGAAGTCATCCAGCCGCCCGGCCCCAAAAGCGTGCTCGGCGTCGTCAAGTTCACGTTCCCCAACCCCCATACCGTCTACATGCACGATACGCAGGACAAGCACCTGTTCGCCGCCAGCCAGCGCACCTACAGCCACGGCTGCATGCGCGTGAAAAACCCACTGAAACTCGCCGAACGTCTCCTGGCGTCGGATCAAGGCATCGACGCAGCCGCAATCGCTGGCTTCGTCAAGTCGGGCCCTCTCGATAACGAAGTGACGCTCCAGCACAAAATACCCGTGCACATCACCTATTTCACAGTGCTCGTCAGCGACGATGGCAAGGCCTCGACGTTCCGCGATGTTTACGGTCACGAAAAGCGCATCATCCAGGCGCTCGAAGGCCGCTGGACCGACATCGCCAAGGGCCGCGACCATCTAGCCCCCGTCGAACCCGACATGGCCTCAGCCGTCCGCCCCCGCCCGGTCGCCCAAAGCGCCCAAGGCCAAAAACCTTTCGACTTCCTCAGCGCCGTCTTCAGCGGCGGATTCTAGAGCGCGATTGTTTCCAGGGACGGCACTGCAAGCAGAGCGGGTCCGGGCGCTGTCTGGGCCTGACTATGATCCGCGCTTAACCCGTGGACACCGTGTCCATGTTCGCAAACGCAACCTTCGCCGCGCTGAGCGCTGAGAGCGCGCGCGGGAACCCGCCATATACCGCCATCTGCATGATCACTTCGATCACCTCGGCCCGCGTCACGCCGACGTTCAGCGCGCTGCGGATGTGGATTGTCAGCTCGTGCTCCGCTCCGCCGAGCACCGTGAGCCCAGCGATCGTCGCGATCTGCCGGGCGCGCACATCGAGGCCCGGTCGCGCATACACATCGCCATACGCGAACGCGACCAGCATATCGGCGAACTCGGGCGAAAACGCCCTGAGCTGGGCGACATACCCCATGCCGGCGTCCCCGTGAACCTGCCGGAGGGCAGCTTCCCCCCGCGCAAGCCGGTCGTCGGCAGTCTCGTCCGGGCTCACGGCGCCGTTCACAGTCGCGTTCACAGCGGCACCCGGATGATCGCCCTCAGGCCACCCATCGAACTTTTGCCAAGCGTGATGTCCCCGCCATGGCTCTTGGCGATGTCTCGCGCAATCGCCAAGCCAAGCCCTGAATGCCCGCTATCCTGATTGCGTGCGGCATCGATCCGGTAGAACGGCCGGAACACGTTGTCTCGCTCGGATGCGGCGATCCCCGGCCCGTCGTCATCAACTTCGATCCGCAGCCACATCCCTTCGGTCGCAGCTCGGATCACGATCGTTTCCCCAAAGCGCGCGGCATTCGACACCAGATTTGTGATCGCGCGTTTGAACGCGTTCCGCTTCAGCGGCAGCATGAGTTCGGTGCGCCGCTTGCGCAGCTTGAGATCCACCGGCTTGCCCAGAATCACCGCATCTTCTTGAATTTCTTCGAGCAGGTCGCGCACGTTTGTCAGCACGGCCTCTTCCCCGCCATCGCCGCGCGCAAACGCCAGATAATCCTCCAGCATGTGCTGCATTTCGTTCACGTTGGCCGACAGCGATCGAACGGCGGCCGTATTGCCCATCATGGCCAATTCGAGCTTGAAGCGGGTCAACACCGTCCGCAAATCATGGCTGACGCCAGCCAGCATCGTCGTGCGTTGTTCGACGTGGGTTTTGATTCTGTCGCCCATTTCGAGAAAGGCCTGTGCCGCAGCCCGCACTTCGCGCGCGCCACGCGGACGGAAATCTTCCGGAATGGGTCGCCCTTTGCCGAATTCGTCCGCCGCCTCCGCCAATCGCAGAATGGGCCGGATCTGATTGCGCAGGAACATGATCGCAACCGTCAGCAGGATAACCGACGACCCGACCATCCAGAGCAGAAAGATATGCGAGTTCGACGCATAGGTTTGATTGCGGGTCGCAACGAACCGCAGCACGGCGTCGTCCAACAGCACGCGGATTTCCACATGGCTCGATTGCCCGATGGTATCGATCCAATGCGGCCGGTTGATCTGTTTTCTGACCTGGAAGGAGAGCGCCTTATCGAGCATGCCAAAAAACGGCTTCGGCAGCGGCACCGGCAAGTCCGCGCGCGGCAAGACCTGCATCGACAGGTTAAGGCGATCACGGGCGAGGTTCAAAAGCCGCGTGTGGTCGCTCTTTTGTTTTTCGTCGACGTAGAGTTCGATCAGAGCCGAAATATCCCGCGCGGTCGATTCCGCCAACCGTTGGTTCACGGCCTGCCAGTGCCGCTCCATGAACACGAACGCAACCACGCCTTCGAGCATGACGATGGGTGCGATGATAATGATGAGCGCTCGGGCGTAGAGCCCCTTGGG
>JBBRKD010000254.1:0-4049 GCA_038218255.1 Hyphomicrobiales bacterium
CCTGATTAGGCCAGTTCGGTGCCGGCGGCAGTGCAACAACGACGTAGGCCATCACCGCTGAAAAAATCAGCGCGCCAAAACCTGCCCAGATCACGCGCCGCGCCCTCGAATATCCATACACTTCCGTCAGGATGTCGCCGAACACGTATGAAATGGGGAAGAACAGCACGCCCGCACTGAACGTGAACGGCCCCCACCACGGCAACGTGACCTGGGCGGCCTTGGCAGGCCCGATCAGGTTCGCGCACACCAACACCGTCACGAACGCCACCATCACGAAATCGAAATAGCGATAGCTGCGATCGGGTGGCGTCATCACGCGTATCTCCGGGGTTTAAGCGATCTGAATTCAACGGCCCGCGGGCATCTTCGGCTCAATCTCTCGTCGCCGCACCGGCGTCGTCCGGCTTGACACAACCCCGCGCCCCAGAGTGTCTGCGCCCATGTATACCGTCAAAGAAATCTTCTACACGCTCCAGGGCGAGGGCGCGAACACCGGCCGCGCCGCTGTGTTCTGCCGTTTTGCTGGCTGCAATCTCTGGTCGGGCCGCGAGGCCGACCGCGCCTCAGCCGTCTGCCGCTTCTGCGACACCGATTTTGTCGGCACCGATGGCGATGGCGGCGGCAAGTTCTCAACGCCGTCCGATCTCGCCTCCGCCTGCGCGCGCGCTGCCGGTTCAGCCTACACATCCGCTGGCCAGCGCACGCTCCTCGTGCTCACCGGCGGCGAGCCCATGCTCCAAGTCGACAATCCGCTCCTCAATGCCTTGCTGGCGGCAAACTTCGAAATCGCCATCGAGACAAACGGCACGTTGCCCGTCCCGCGCGCCATCAACTGGATTTGCGTCTCCCCTAAAGCGGGTGCGCCCCTGGTGCAAACGTCAGGCGACGAATTGAAACTCGTCTTCCCTCAGCCAGACTTGCTCCCCGACACCGTCGCAGCGATCGATTTCAAACACCGCTATCTCCAACCGATGGACGGACCCGTCCAGCGCGAGAACACGGCAGCCGCCGTCGCCTATTGCCAGGCGCACCCCGCGTGGCGCTTGAGCGTGCAAACGCACAAGATCCTCGGCTTGCGTTAACCAGTCGCGGCCGCTCCGCCCTGGATTGCCACCAGACTTTGCCCTAAACAGCCCCATGCGCATCTACAAAGACTTCTACTTCGAAGCCGCCCACTATCTCCCCAGTGCCGCCCCCGGCACCGCGAACGCACGCGTTCACGGCCATTCGTTCCGCGCCCGCGTCACGCTCGAGGGCGAACCTGATTTGGCCACCGGCTACATCGTCCACTTCGACGACCTCTCAACCGCGATTGCGGCCGCCCAAGACGAACTCGATCATCGCCTCTTGAACGACGTGCCAGGCCTTGCCGCCCCAACGCTTGAGCGCATCGCCGTCTGGCTATGGAACCGCCTCGACAACCGCGTGGCTGGCCTTGCCGAAATCCTCATCGCCCGCGATAGCTGCCGCGAAGGCTGCATCTACTCCGGCCCCTCAACACGTCGCATGGCTGCCGAATGACCACATCTGCCACACCCTCAAAACCAGCCGTGACCCTGCTCGGCGGATCGTCCGCAATCCCCGAGAGCCCGGAGGCCGCAACGCTCGAACGGGTACCCAACCCACACCCCGATGCCGATTACGTCGCCCGCTTCACCGTGCCCGAGTTCACCTCCATCTGCCCGGTCACCGGCCAGCCCGACTTTGCCCATCTCGTGATCGACTATGTGCCAGACCAATGGCTCGTCGAAAGCAAATCGCTCAAGCTTTATCTGACAGCGTTCCGCAACCACGGCGCCTTCCACGAGGACTGCACGGTCGGGATTGGCAAGCGGCTCGTGGGGTTCCTCGCGCCGCGCTTTTTGCGCATCGGCGGCTACTGGTATCCCCGCGGCGGCATCCCGATCGACGTGTTCTACCAGTCGGGCACACTCCCCAGCGGAATCTGGCTCCCCGACACCGGCGTTGCGCCTTACCGCGGCCGCGGCTAACCGCAATCAGCGCCCGCCACTCTCCCCCAGCCACGCTAAAAATCCGCGCCGCTTCTGCAAGGCACTGCTTGGCAAAATCGAGGGATTGTTGCCGATGAAGGTCAAGAAATTGAGATTGTGGAACGTCGCCGTCGCCAGGATGTAGGCGAGCCCACTCGACGCCAGACAAGCGACGAAATAGCCAACGCCATAGAAGTCCTGCCCAAGGTAGACCGTCAACATCGCGAGCGTCAGATTGAGCGTGAAGAACAACACTTGAAGGCCAAGATACAGCCAGCGCCGGTCGAAAAAGAGCAGGAACGACGTCGCCGCAATGAAGACGAAATGAAACACGGCCGCCAGTGCGCCAAACCGCAAAATAGCAATCTGGCGGAATTGCAGATTGAGCGCGGACACGAGCATCGGGGCGGTCATGATCAGCACCGCGCACATACCAACCTGAGCGATCGTGATGAGAACGAGCGTATCGAGCGTGTGGGCTGATAGCCGCTGACGGGCATCCTCGATCTGGCCGATCGTGCCATGCGATTTGATCGCACCATAATAGCGTTGGTAGCGCTCGAAAAAGTCCGTTTCCAGTTTCGCAACAAAGCTCGCCAGCGAGGGAATGATCACCAGCGAGGCGATAAACATCGCGCTGTCGTAGAGCGGCGCATGCACCAGTCCGCCCGTCACGCTTTCACCGACCGGCGAGAACCAGAACACCCATTTATCGACCCAGACCGCCGCCGTCCCAGCCAGCGCACCGAGCGCGAGCGAGCGGTAGCTCGTAAAACCGCGTGACAGCGCCGCAAGCCCGCTGCGAAGTTCTGTGACCGGCTGGGGAAACGTCGCCAGAATACGCAGCGTCAGCCCCATAAAGGTCACCATCAGCCCACTTGTGAACCCATAGACCATGCCTGCCGCACTTGCGCCGAGGTAGGCAGCCATCAGCGCACCCAGCACAGCGATCACGAGGCCAGCGAGAAATGCTGCGGTCACCGCGCCGTAATCCCGCACCGCACCGCAAAAGCCGAGCGCCACCCAAATGAGAGCAACCGTCATCGTGCTGGAGGCGAACGCGACCGCAAGATCGGCCGGAAGGCGGAAAAACAGCGACAGCCCGACGACGCCAATGCCCACCGTAATCGCCGACAGGCCTAGTGCTGCAAATAGCAGTGGCCGCACGGTCTGGGGGGTCTTAGCCCAAAGGGTATCGGCCAGCAGCCGCGTTGCAACCATCGTGACCGGCGCCGTCAGCACAAGCGAGGTGGCAAACGCATAGATAATCACGGCGCGAAACGTCGCTAACGTATCAAGGCCAACCACCCGCTCGACCGACATCGAGATCGCAGCCAGCGACGCGATGGTGAACAGCCACGGCCCCGCTGCAATCACCGCCGCATGGCCGCCCGCCGAAAGCACCGAACTCAGGCTCTCCTGACGGCTCAACTTTCGCAGCTCAAACCCGATGCCAGCCATGCCAGCTACTCTCCTGCCGTTGGTAAACCAGCGTCGACCCGCGCTCGCTCGGCCGCGTTCACCACCCAAACGTCGTCGCGCAAATAGGGCGCATAGAGCGCCGTGTAGGCCGCCACCGCCTGCTCCGAACGGTACGTCGTCTGCACCCGCTTTTTCAGTGTCGCACCATAGGCGTGCCGCATCGCGTGGTCCCGCAGCAGCAGTTCCACCGCGTCCGCAATCGCAGTATCGTCCACAACATCGGTGACGATCCCACCGCGGCCGAGCTGGGGCACTTCATCCGCCCGCCCATCGAGAATTTCGCGGCACGAGCCCACATTCGTTGCAACGAACGGCAGGCCCGAAGCGCCAGCCTCTAACACCACCAGCGGCTGGCTCTCCGACAGGCTCGTCAGCACCACCACATGCACTTTGGGCAAATACTGCACGATATCAACCGCGCCCGTGAACTCCACCACATGCTCCAACCGGAGGTCGCGCACCAGCGCGCGGCACTCGTCGGCATAGGCTTCGTCCTCGTCGGTCGGCCCAACAACATAGGCCTTCAACGACGCAAACCGCATCGCAAGATGTTTGACCGCGCGAATGTAGGTT
>JBBRKD010000255.1:0-4040 GCA_038218255.1 Hyphomicrobiales bacterium
GATTTCAAACCGCTGCTGCTGTTGCCAGTCGTCGGGATTGACGCGGGCCTGCATATCCGCGAGTTGGGTGCGCAAGGACTGAGCCTCACGCTGACTTTCAGCGGCGCGACGCTCAGCCGACCGTCTATGGGCCGTCAGTTCGTCAATCCGATCGCGGGCAGATTTGCGCTTGGGATCGTCTTTATCAGCGGCCTGATCGGCCAGACCGTCTTTGTCCGCTGCATCAGCGGGGGCGGCATCAGGTGTTGCCGGAACGGCAGCGGGCTCGCTACCGGGAAACGCGGGAACAGGAACAGACGCGGGCGCTAGAATGTTGGCAGGCATCAGGGCGTCGGCCGCTGGGGCTGACGGGGTAATGTCGGACATGGGAGGGCTTTCTTAGGTGGGCGCCGGACCGGCGGGAAACGCAGGACTAATCTGTTGGCCGTCCATGCCCATGTCGGGCGGCGGCTGCATCTGTTGGTCGGGCGGAAACCCTTCCGGCATCATGCCGGGAGGCATACCGGGGTCGCCTTGGCCATCCATGCCGGGCGGCGGTCCCTGCGGGGGTGCTGGCGGCGGCATCAACACAGCCTCGGGAGGCGGTAGGGGTTGCGGCATCGGGGCGCCGGGCACCATTCCCGCTTGCGCCATCGCGGTCTCGCCGCGGATCTTGGCTGCGTCCGCGTACGCTTTTTCGGCCTGGGCATCGCGCAACACGATTTCGGAGCGCAACACAGGATCTTCAAGCGGATTGGGTGGCGGCGGCGGCGTGGGCGCGTTCGGGTCGTCACGGTCGGCCAGCAACGCGGGGTCAATCGAGTTCTTGAACCGCTTGGCCATTTCCTCAGCACCCGGCCAATCCATGTTTTTGACCACGAGATCACGCACCATCGGCACGGCGGACGGGTCGGCCTTGAGGTATTCGAGGATCGTGTCGGACGCTTCCATGCGTTTGGTCGCGTAGCTGGCGCCGATCGTGGCGCGCACATCAAAGCGCGCGGCCGACAAATCATTCATGAGCACAGGAACGCCGTCGATGCCCATCACCTCCTGATTGATCCGGTGATGCTCCTCGCTATCGTCGTCGCCCATGCAACGGATCACGCGGTCGTTGTCGTAGATCAGCGGGATGATCCCGATCATGATCCGGCCGGCATGCCACATCGAGCACTGCAGGTTATCGCCGAAGTGATAGTTCGCGGTATCGCCCTGCTTTTCACGCGACCTAATCGCGATGCCCGACGTTTCGTTGCTACGCGCGCCAAGGCTCGAGTCATAGATGCCGGTCGTGGCCTTCATATCGCCATCGGCGAGTTCGGCTTCCTTCACGAACGCCATCGACATCTGCGGCGGTTCCATCCGACGCGGCCCGCCGGGCTGATCGGTGTCCGGCTCGAATGGCAAATAGGGGTAGTTCGTCTTGTGGATGCTGTCCCAAATCCCCTTGAACTTGGAGACCATCTTTGTCGTGACGAGCCACGGGCTCTTGGGCTGCAACGCGAGCGTTTCGGCCGCTGCCGTGCGGTTGAAGTTGTAGAGCTGCTGGGGATCACGCGCGAAGCGGATCAGCCCATGACGAACGATCGATGTTTCGAGCGGGGTTTCAGCCCCGATCACCGGGATCAGCGGGATCCATTTTCCCGGCCACTTGTTCGGGCCAGAGAGAATGGTGTTGGCACTGATGATGTACTGCTCGACCTCGTAGCTGTCGACGTTGCGGCTGCGCGTGACGCCCAACATCTGGTGCATGTTGGTGGGGATTTTGGTAAGGTCGATCGTCTCGCCGGAGGGCAGCAGGCCCAACAGCTTTTTGACCGGCTTCCTGATCCAATACTCGGCAACGAGAACGCCATCCCGCTGCAGCCAGGTCAGGCGATCACCCGTCCCATCCGTTGGCGGGTCGATGCCCTCGGATGACGCGTCGGGGTATTTCGCCTTGAAAGCCGCCGTGGGCAGAAGTTCCGTAATAAACATCCAGTTCGCGTCCGACCGATCAGGTTCGACGGCCGCGGGATCGCAATAGACGCTCAGCGGGTTGCGAACCGCTTTGAGGCGGATCTCCTGGTCGAACACCTCATCGTCGGCGTACTCGGTACAGATGCGGAACCAACCGATTCCGCAGGCGACTTGATGTTCGGCCGCAGTGCCAAACACGGCCTTACCGTTCGACTGGTAATGGATCTGCCTGAGCAGGCCGTTGAAGATTTTGGCGAGCTTGGGGTCGGACTTGTCATCGACCGGCGAGACCTTGATCGCCAGATCAGATTGGCGGATATCGTTAGTCACCTGCCTGATGAACTGCGGCAACCGGTTGATGGTCAGGATCGGCCGGCCAGCCGCTTGCCGCTCTTTCCTAATCGACTCCGGCCACTGATAGCCCGCGATGAATGCGAGATCGGTCGCGGCCTCACGGCGGTTCTCGCGGTCGAAATTATAGCTCGCGTCCAGCCGTTCCCGCGCCGTGGTCAACAGCTTCGTCTGCTCAGCGCTGCTGATCTTTTTTGGCGGGTCGTCTTGGGCGGCTGCTGGCGTAAATCCGTCCATCAGCGCAAATTCATTTCGTGGTCTAAAGTGTTAGTTCGGCTATTTTTGACACCTCCTGAAATCATTTTCCTCATCGTTTCCCCGTGCCGGTTCTTGGTCACCCTATCATCCACCCGTCGTTGCCGGCCTGGGGGTTGCCACCCGTGCCGATGGTCCAGTTGCTGGTCTCATCCTTGCGGATCAGCGCGGGGAACAATTCAGTCAGCGCCCAGACCAACGCGTCAACGCGGTCGGCTGTCGTGTCGCCCTCGATCCCCATCGGGGTAAACAGCACCATCTGATCCTCGAGTTGAGGAAACGCGCCCACGTGGCTGATGCGGCCCTGCTCGTAAAGTGCGGCGATCGGCTCGGCGCGCGTGACTTTGCCCCGGGAGGCATGGACGGCGCGAAAGTTGGCCTCGGGGCGAACGGACTTGATCACGGCCTCAACCATGTTGCCGCCCTGGTTGGTCTCGCCCACCACCACATCAGCCGAGTGCATGTCGTAGCCACTGATCGCCCGGCGTGCCCAGCCATTGGGGCTTAGCCTGCAGGACAGATCGTCGAGCACATACCCGCGCCCATCCACACCAAGGGCTGCCACCACAATGCCAGTCTCGGCGTTGCCCTCGGCGTCGGCGCCGTGCGAGGCTGCGGGATCGATTGCCACCACGACCCGTTGCATATCGGGCAGCTTGGCCTTGTCGGCGCGGCATTCATCGATCCGCGATCGGGACCACAGCGCGCCCGGTGCATCGTCGAGCACTTCGGCGTCGAGTTCCTGTCGCCCCAGCCGCGTTCCCGCGTACCGCTTGACGATTTGTTCCATGAACGAGGGCGCGAGATTGGCGGTGTTGTCGGACGTCTTGCCCTTGGTCGTGACAGTCAGCGTGTCTTTGACTAACTGGCGAATAATCGGCGTGGGGCGCGGCGTGGTCGTGATGATCTGGCGGGGATCGTCACCCAGGCGTAGGCCCATCTGCAGCATGTCGTACGTTTCAGTCGCGTAGCGCCACTTGGCCAACTCATCGAGCCAGGCCGCTTCGTGCTGCGGGCCGCGAAGTTGGTCGGGTTCGGTCGCATTATAAAGCGTAGCCACCGCGCCATTGGGCCAGGTCACCCGGCGCTTGGATGGCTCATAGAGCGGGCGAAACTCGCGGGGATGCACGGCCAGCAAGCCGCTTTCGCCTTCCACCATCACGTCGCGCGCGTCCGCTGCTGTTTCAGCCACGAGTGCAATGCGGGCATAACGTCCCTTTGCAAGCGGTGTCGATCCGCACGCGATAGATCTGATCCATTCTGCGCCCATACGGGTCTTGCCAACTCCGCGGCCGGCGAGAACGAGCCACGTGCGCCATTGCCCTGGCGGCGCGAGTTGGTTGGGCCGCGCCCAGAACTCCCAGTGTGCGAGCAGGCGCGTGACCTCATCATCCTTGAGTGCCGCTATCGTTGCTGCTTGTTCCGTCAGGGGGAGAGAGGCGAACAAGGCGGCGGGTGAGGTCTGCGACTGCATCAGTCACCTTGACGTTGAGTTG
>JBBRKD010000256.1:0-4032 GCA_038218255.1 Hyphomicrobiales bacterium
TAAGCAGGCAGCGTCAGAGCCGCGTGATCGCGGCGCGACGGATCACGTCATCGTTCGAGCCATACCGATCCAGTCCCAGCATCGCCCGCTCATCACCCATCTCGCCCGCCGCAACCTTGACGCCCAGATGGCGTAAGGCGACGTTGACCGGCGATAGCGATCGTGGCCGCATATCCCCAGCCCCAAAACCAACCGGCGACAGGATCGCGACGCCGTCGATCCACGCCGCCGCCATTTGATCGCCAGCCGCTCCAACCGCGACGAACGCCATCGCCGATCGCACGGAGATACGGGCTGCAAACGCGAGATCGCTCGTCGTCAGGAGCACCGGAGGCCCGCCGCTCTCAAGGTCAATCCATTCGCCCGTCCCGTTGGTGGCATGCATCCCCGCGTGAACGTCGTCGGTCAGCGGCACGACGAACAAGGCTGCCCCCGGCAACAACGCAAAAGCACGCGCGTCCGGCACGACGGCCATAATTCGCGCGACCGCCTGGGCCGGCCCCACGAAAGCCCTGATGGCATCTCTCTGTTCGATCATCGGCACTCATTCATGGGCAAGCGTTCATGGGCAGACGGTCATGGGCAGACCGTCATGGATTGGCCTTGCGCCGCCAGACGGCTTTGACCGCGTCGTCCAGTGACGCGCCCGGCTGCCCATCGATCGCGCCTTTGAACAGGCCACGCTCGGCGAGTTCGCGCTGCACAGCGCGCCGATAGCCGACCTCGCCCCGCGCGACGTCTTCGGCAAAGCCCTCAGCCCTCATCTTGCGCCGCCACCCACCGTATGTTTCCGCAATCATCACATGAAGGCGCGCCGCCTCGACCACATTTTTCGCAACCCCGTCGCCAGTCTTGTACTTGTTGGCAAGTGCGATCCGCGCGCTCCAGGGGTCTTTGGGGTCATTGGATGCACCAAGATACCATTTGAACGCCTCAACCCGATCGGCCGGGACATCCCGCCCCTCGTCATACTTTTCAGCCAGGCGCGCCATCGCGGAAAAATGTCCAGCCTCAGCAGCCTTCCGCATCCACACAACCGCGCCGTCGTAATCGCTGTGCCCCACAGCGGCCCACTCCAGCATCTCGGCAAGCGCGAACATACTCGCCCCGTCTCCCGTTTGGGCGCGCGCCAACATCGCGTCGCGCCGCCGCTCGTTCCAGTGGCGCGCCTTGACCGCATCGACCGCGACCCCATCCGCCCCCACGTCATACAAGGTCACGAGCTCGGACATGGCGTCCGTATCGCCGCGCTCGGCCGCATCCTTCAACGACGCGACCCGCCGGTTCTCCCAAAACGCCGCCGCCGCCGGATCCTTGGCAACGCCGTAACCTTGCTTGAAATTGTAGACAAGGCTCTGCATGGCAGCCGTATCGCCCGCATTGGCCTTGGCCAAGCTCGCGTCAAACTCGGCTTTGGCCACAGGATCTATGGGAGTGGCTGTAACCGCAGGAGCGAGCTTTGGTTTCTTTTTGGCCGCAACAGCCAACGTCAACCGGTCAGCCGACGCGAGCCCTCGCCCGCTTGCCATCGCATGCAGCGACGGCGTCAAGACGACGAAAGCAACCGCGACCACAGTTCTGTGCCACATGACCGAACGCCCTCAAACAAGGTCCGTCCACGTTAGCGCAACACGCATCGCTATTTCCACGCCATCAGGCGCTAGTTTGCGGAAGTTTCCCGCATGCGCCAATGGCGGCATAAGAAACAGATCCCGTTTCAGGCCGTATCACCGTTGACCCAAGCTCTCCTCAACCTTTATTACCCAGCCATCGACAGTGCTGGGGCGTCCCCAACCCGTACGGACCGCTTCCTATGATCTCAACCAACACCAAATCTCTTCATCGCTCGGTCATCATTCTGGGCTCGGGCCCGGCTGGCTATACGGCTGCGATCTACGCAGCCCGCGCCATGTTGCAGCCCATGATCATCCAGGGCACGCAGCCCGGCGGCCAGTTGACGATCACCACCGATGTTGAAAACTACCCAGGCTTTGCAGCAGCCATCCAAGGGCCCTGGCTCATGGAGCAGATGCAGGCCCAATCCGAGCACGTCGGCACCGAGGTGGTCATGGACCACATCGACACCGTCGATCTGAAACGCCGCCCGTTCACGCTCACCGGTTCGAGTGGCGACGTTTACACCTGCGATGCGCTCATCATCTGCACCGGCGCCCAGGCCCGCTGGCTCGGGTTGCCATCGGAAACAGCCTTCCAGGGCCATGGCGTCTCGGCCTGCGCGACCTGCGACGGCTTCTTCTACAAGGGCAAAGAAGTGATCGTCGTCGGTGGCGGCAACACCGCCGTAGAAGAAGCCTTGTTCCTCACGAACTTCGCCAAGCGCGTCACCGTCATCCACCGCCGCGACAGCTTCCGGGCCGAGAAAATCTTGCAGGAGCGCTTGAAGGCGAACCCCAAGATCGAAGTCATCTGGGACAGCGCCATTGAGGAAATCACCGGCACGTCTGAGCCCAAATCCGTCACCGGTGTGCGAATTAAAAACGTCAAAACCGGCGCGATCTCGACCCGCGCCGTGGACGGCATCTTCATCGCCATCGGCCACGCCCCCGCAACCACCCTATTCAAAAGTCAGCTGCCGACGACGCCATCGGGGTATCTCATCACCAAGCCCGACAGCACGCAGACAGACATTCCCGGCGTGTTTGCCGCTGGCGACGTGAAGGACGAAGTCTTCCGTCAAGCCGTCACGGCGGCCGGAATGGGCTGCATGGCAGCCCTAGAGGCGGAACGTTTTCTCGCCGCAAGCCATGTGAAAATCGCAGCCGAGTAAGTCGGTCTGGCGGCGTTGTCTTGTCGCGGTAGACCGTGTACCGGCGGAGCAAGCCTTTCCCGAACGGAGCTTGATTGCGATGTCAAAGCCAACCAGCATCGACCAGCCCGGCGCAACCAAACACGTCTATCTGTTCTCGTCCGCCCGCACCGACGGCAGCGCGGCGATGCTGAACCTGTTGGGCGGCAAGGGTGCAAATCTGGCCGAGATGGCAAATCTTGGCCTGCCGGTGCCGCCCGGCTTCACCATCACGACCGACGTCTGCAAGGCCTTCATCGCAGCTGGCGACGTGCTCCCCGCCTGGCTGAAGCCTGAAATCAATGCGGCGATCACAGCCGTCGGGTCGGCCGCCGAGGCAACCTTTGGCGATGTCGACAACCCGCTGCTGCTCTCGGTCCGATCGGGTGCCCGTGCCTCCATGCCTGGCATGATGGACACGATCCTCAATCTCGGCCTCAACAATGCAACCGTCGAAGGTCTCGCCCGCCGTTCGGGGGATGCCCGCTTTGCCTACGACAGCTATCGTCGTTTCATCCAGATGTATGCCGATGTCGTCATCGGCGTTGACCATGGCGTATTCGAAGACATCCTCGACAACGCAAAGAACCTCCAGGGCCTGTCCAGCGACACCGAAGTTGACGCCGAAACGTGGCGCATCATCATTGCGCGCTATCTGGCCGCCATCGAGAGCGAAACCGGACACCCGTTTCCCCAGGATCTGGATGTCCAGCTGTGGGGCGCCATCACGGCCGTCTTCAAGTCATGGAACACGCCGCGCGCGGTGACCTATCGGCGCTTGCATGCAATCCCCGACGCCTGGGGCACCGCTGTCACCGTGCAGGCCATGGTGTTTGGCAACCTCGGCCAGACATCGGCGACCGGCGTTGCTTTCACGCGCAACCCTTCGACCGGCGCACGCGGCACCTATGGCGAATTTCTCATCAACGCCCAGGGCGAAGACGTGGTCGCCGGCATTCGCACGCCCCAGGTATTGACGGAGGCAGCCAAGCAGGAACTTGGCGCCAAGCGCCCTTCGCTGGAAGCGACGATGCCCGCGGCATTCGCCGAGCTGACCGCGATCTTTGGCTTACTCGAAACGCACTACCGCGACATGCAGGACATCGAGTTCACGATCCAGAACGGCAAACTTTGGATCCTGCAAACCCGCTCAGGCAAGCGCACAATGGAGGCAGCCCTCCGCATCGCCGTCGACATGGCGAGCGAGGGCCTCATCACGCCAGGTG
>JBBRKD010000257.1:0-4026 GCA_038218255.1 Hyphomicrobiales bacterium
CGCGAAATCCGGCACGGGTGATCGCGATTGTCTCGGCATGGGGGCGACCGCCCGGGGCTGTGGTGCCGCGCGCGATGACTTCGCGTGAGACGGGATCAACCAGCACGGCACCGACAGACGGATTGGGCGCGGTCTGGCCGAGGCCGCGCCGCGCCATGGTCAGCGCGATCCCCATCATGGTGTGATCGTCTCCCGTGTCGCCATCACTCGTGTCGCCGCCACGCACGTTTTAATGCTTCTTCGTGATGGACGTGGCGATCGCCGACGCTTGCGGCGCTTCAACGTCGCGGGCGATGTCGCCGAGCACGTCCTGGAAATCGGCCGCATCGCGGAAATCGCGGTAAACCGAGGCAAAGCGGACGTATGCGACGGGATCGAGGCCGCGCAAGGCGTCCATCACCATTTCGCCGATGGTGGTCGACTGGAGCTCGGTTTCCCCACTGCTCTCAAGGCGGCGGACAAGGCCCGAGACCAGGCGTTCGATGCGGTCTGGCTCAACCGGACGCTTTCTCAGCGCAATCTCGATCGATTTCGAAAGCTTGTCGCGCTCGAATGGCACCTTGCGGCCTGAACGCTTGACGACCACCATCTCGCGCAACTGTACGCGCTCGAACGTCGTGAAGCGTCCGTCGCAATCGGGGCAAATCCGACGCCTGCGGATCGAGGTGTTTTCTTCCGTCGGGCGGCTATCTTTGACCTGCGTGTTTTCGCCGGCGCAGTAGGGGCAGCGCATGGCGTCTCTCCTCACTTTATAATAAGAGGCATCGGGACTGACGACCGACGCCTCTAAAAGGTGTTGGTCGTCAAGCCGGTCGCGGTTCGCAAAGGCTCAAGCCAAGCGACGTGCAGACGGCTCCTGTGGGCCGATTATTTCTTGGTGACGCCGGAGTGGGTCGCGCCGCCAAACTTCGCGCCCTCGGTGAAGGTGCCGGTCGCCATGCACTGGTCGAACTTGACTTGGCAGTCCGCGCCGCCGCCGCGCTTTTCGCAGGTCGCTTTCCAGGACGAGCACGAGGCCGCGTTTGCAGCGGTGATGCCAACGAAAGTCAATAGCAGGCCGAGGGCCAGTGAGCGCATGGGTCGTCTCCAAACGGTTTTGAACCGGCGCGGGTTGATCCCGGGCTCATTGCGTGTGTCGCGCGCAGCCGATCCAAGATCAACTGGCAAATTTTTTCGCAGGTGTCGGCTCATGGTCTCGGGGCATTGGGTCGATGCCGTTCATCCAAGCGATGATCGTGTAGCTGATGATCATGAGCAAGAACCACGCGCCGAGCTTACTGAGGCTCACAAGCTGCCAGCCGTGCTTCTGGTTCGGGTAAACCCAGGCGGCCGTGAAGGTGCCGATGTTTTCGGCAAACCAGATGAACAGCGCGACCAGGACAAGGCCGAGCAGCAGCGGCATCCGGCGGTGGACGCGCCAGATCTTGAAGTAAATCCAGCACCGGGCAAACAGCACGGCAGATGCGAAAAAGAGGACGATGCGCACGTCTGTGAGGTAGTGGTGGGTGAAGAAGTTGATGTAGACGGCCATGGCCAGGAGGCCGAGCGCCCAGAGCGGGGGATGGTGGGTGAAGCGAAAGTCGAACAGGCGCCAGCAACGCGTGATGTAGGACCCCACGGCCGCATACATGAAGCCGGTAAACAGCGGCACCCCGCCGATGCGGAACAGGCTCGGCTCGGGATAAATCCAGGAGCCGACGGCGGTTTTGAATACCTCCATGGCGGTTCCGACGATGTGGAAGGCTAGAATAGCTTTGGCTTCTTCGGTGGTCTCAAGCCCAAAGCGGAGCATGGCGATTTGGATCGCGACGGCTGAAAGAAAGAGCACATCATAGCGCGCGAGGGCCGCGCCCTTGGGATAGGCGAGGTGTGTTGCGATCAGGAGGGCGAGCATGAGGCCGCCAAACAGGCACGCCCAGCCCTGCTTCACGCCGAAGCGGACAAACTCATAAACCGCAAGCGTTGCTGGGTGCTGCGCGGCGCGGCGGCCGAGGCGGGCGTCGAGGACGAGAAACCGCCGCAAAAGGGGCCACCGGTTGGCAGCGCTTGCGGGCGTTGCTTGCGGATCGCGCGGCTGCACCTGCCCCCCTGCCAGACGTTGACGCTTGCAATCAAAAAAGGCCAGGGGGGGTACCCCTGGCCGATTGCTAGATCGCAGTTGCTGCTTTTATCAGGCGTAGATCGGGAAGCGTTCGCAGAGCGCAATTGCCTTGGCCTTGACCGAGGCTTCGACGGCCGCGTTGCCTTCTTCGCCGTTCTTCGACAGCCCATCGAGTGTTTCGCAGATCAGGTGGCCGATCTGCTGGAACTCGGCGATGCCGAACCCGCGCGTGGTGCCAGCGGGTGTGCCGAGACGGATGCCCGATGTGACCATCGGCTTGGCCGGATCGAAGGGGATGCCGTTCTTGTTGCAGGTGATGAACGCGCGGCCCAGCGCCTTTTCGGAGATGTTGCCGGTGATGTTTTTTGGGCGCAGATCGACCAAGATCAGGTGGCTGTCCGTGCCGCCCGACACGAGATTGAAGCCCGACGAGACCATGACTTCGCCCATGGCGCGGGCGTTATCCATCACGTTCTTGATGTAGATCTTGAAGTCGGGTCGCAGCGCTTCACCAAAGGCGACCGCCTTGCCAGCGATCACGTGCATGAGCGGACCGCCCTGAATGCCAGGAAAGATTGCCGAGTTGAACTTCTTGGCCAAGTCTTGGTCGTTGGTCAGGATCATTCCGCCGCGGGGACCGCGCAGGGTTTTGTGCGTTGTCGTCGTGACCACGTGGGCGTGCGGGAACGGGCTGGGATAGAGGCCAGCGGCCACCAAACCTGCGAAGTGGGCCATGTCAACGAGGAACTTCGCGCCGACTTCATCGGCAATGGCGCGGAAGGCTGCAAAGTCGATGACGCGGGGATAGGCCGAGCCGCCTGCGATCAGGAGCTGGGGCTTGTGCTCATGGGCGAGCTTGCGCACCTCATCCATGTTGATGCGGTGGGTGACGGGATCGACACCGTAGTGAACAGCGTGGAACCACTTGCCAGACTGGTTTACGGGTGCGCCGTGGGTCAAGTGGCCGCCGGCTGCGAGTGACAGGCCCAGGATGGTGTCGCCGGGCTTCATGAGGGCTTGGAATACGCCCTGGTTGGCCTGCGAGCCGGAGTTGGGTTGCACGTTGGCAAAACCGCAGTTGAACAACTTCTTGGCGCGTTCGATTGCGAGTTCTTCTGCGATATCGACGAACTGGCAGCCGCCATAGTACCGCTTGCCGGGGTAGCCTTCAGCGTACTTGTTTGTCAGCACGCTACCGGCGGCTTCGAGCACGGCTTTGGACACAATGTTTTCAGACGCGATTAGTTCGATCTCATGCTGCTGGCGGCCAAATTCTTTGGCAATGGCGGACGCCATTTCGGGATCGCTTTCGGCGAGCGTAGCCCGGAAGAAGGTGTTCGTCGCTTCAAGCTTATGGGCCAGATTGTCTTGCATGGATGCGTTTCCCGGAACGGTTATGAGTTGGCGGACTGAGCAGAAAGAAGTCAGCACACGGCGAGCCGACGGTGGCTGGATGTATGCACGAATGACGAAGTAACGACTATAGTCTCAATTCGGACGTGCTGGAAAGTGCCTGATCAAATGCGGCACTTTGGCGGCGGCCAGCTGCTGCGGCTCTTGGCGGTTCACTTGGCATTTGATAGGCGTGAGGCCTGAATGAGATCGTACCACCACAGCGGGTGGCTGCGACCTGCGGCACCTAGGCGGCCGAGGGATTTCCCCGCCGTGCTGGGACGCTCGCCGAATTCGAGCATCTGGGGACGCTCGGCTTTTTTGGTGGGTTCGAGGGCCAGCGCGACGGTTGGAGTTGATCGACGGGGAACTGGTTGCGATGTCACCCAAAGGCGCGCGCCACGAGTGGGTGCGGCAAGCGATACCTTACGAGTTTTCGCGGCGCCTTCCACAAGGGATGTGGTGTTGCGTCGAACTTGGGTGGCGGCCTGGCGGTGAGCGGTATGTGGAGCCGGATCTGTTGATCGGCCCAG
>JBBRKD010000258.1:0-4023 GCA_038218255.1 Hyphomicrobiales bacterium
GGAAACGACGAGGGCATCGCAGCGGCACGCGAGGCGCTCACCGCAGCCAATGCCGTGGTGTCGGGCGCCCGCGCAGTCAGCGCCGCAGCGCAGGCCTCAGCGGTCGATGCACTCGCAGCAGCCCAAGCCTCAGACACGGCCATCCAGACGCTAAAAACCCTTGCCGTCGACATGGGCCGTCGCCAGGAAACCGTGTCGGTTCTGATCAGCCGCAAGGACGGTCGTCTTTACGTGCGCCAAGCGCTTCGCGCGGTATTTGACGTTCCTATCACAATCAGAGACGCCGACCGGCCGATTGGCACCCACGTCCTCGTCGCGTCAGAACCCTTGACCAGCGGCGCAGCCCTCCGATGGAGCGCGCTCTCAATGCCGATCGAGCCTCAGCCCGTGCCTCGCATCGGCCGGGGGAAACTGCGCACCTCCGACATCGAAACCGGGTCGATCGCGTCGGCCATTCAAGCTGAGACGGCAGCCACCGCTCTCGACCGCGTTCAAATCCCGGGCGAAGTTCTCGACCGGCTGTCCGAACTCGTCTGGGCCGGCGCCACGCTTATGGTGTCAGACCACGGCATCACGCACGAAACCGGCGTCGGCACGGATTTTATCATCCAGACGCGGCACTGAGACCGATCAACCAAATGGTCTCCCGGGAGCCGCCAAAGGGCTGAGCCCTTTGGTCGGTTTGTACGCGCTTTTTTTCTGGTGCCTGTGACCGTGGCCTTTCCAAGCGCCCGCGACCGGCGTGGTCTGTCCGCACCGTCGCACGCCGCAACGCCTCAGTTCCCGCCGAGCAACTGCTTCATGATCAGGTCGTTTGGAGTATTCCCGCTTGAGCGCGACAAACTCCGCTTGGGCTGCACATCCGGGAACCATTTCACAACGGGCGGCGGCGCAAACCCGAGCCCTGTCGGCGGCCCAAATTCCCCAAACTCGTCAACGGGTTGAGCCCGCCTGTCACGTCCAGCGCCCTCCGCCACGGCGATCGGACGCGCCACCACCGGCAACGGCGAGAGCTTGACGATTTTATCCGCCCGCCCGTCGAGCGCCAAAGCGATGCGCTTTTCGTGCCCGTATACATCAGCAAACGTCTCGACGCGCCCGGTCTCGTCCACGCTCGCCGTGAAATACGTGATGTGGACCGGGATCTTGCTGTCGAGTTTCACGCCGTTGTCTGCAGGGCCGTCGGTTGCAAGTTCGCGCACCGTATCCCCGCTCCAGCCTTTGTCCTTGCCGAGCACCAGTTCCGCGAGCCGAACGGGATTGCGCACCCGGATACACCCATGACTGAATGTCCGCGTGGTTGCATTAAACAGCCCCTTTGACGGCGTGTCGTGCATGTAGACGGCGTGCTTGTTGGGAAACAGGAACTTCACAATGCCAAGGGCATTGTCGTCGCCGGATGGTTGATAGACGTGGTAACGCGTGATGTCCGTCCGGCTCCAATCGACGCTCCACGGATCCACGTCACGCCCGTTGAGCGCCATCCGCAGTCCAGATTTCAAACCGCGTCCCGCTTGCAGGCGCGGCAGCAACTCGTTGATCTTGATCGAATCCGGCACGCCCCATTTGGGCTGGAACACCACGGTCTGCAGTTCATTTGAAAAGATCGGCGTCGATGTCTGGAGCTTCCCGATCACCACACGCTCTGAGTGGCGCACCACGCCATTCTGGATCAGCCGCATCTGGAATTCAGGAATATTGACGTTGACGTAAGTCTCGCCGAGCTGGGCTGGCATCCACCGCCATTGCTCCATGTTGGCCAGCAGCGTCGGCAGCTTAGGATCGGTTGTGCCGTTCAGCGCCGTTCGTGTCCGCTCGCCCACGATGCCGTCGACCTGCCTCAGGCCGACACTCGCCTGAAACGCCATAACCGCCGCCAATAGCGTCCGGTCATACACCTCAGGGGCGGCATCTCCAGACGCTGCGATTTGAAGCCGGGTGCGAAGCAGCGCGACGTGTGGATGTGTCATGCCGGGCTTGAGAACGGGGCCCGCCGGAAGCCGCAGGTCTTGCGATGACCCTTGCGCCGCACGCGCCTTGATATAGGCCTGCCGCAGCCGCTCGAATGGGGCCTGCTGAGGGTTCAGCCCACGCAGATAGGCGTCCGCCGCCGGCGCCGCCGCCATCTGTGTCAACACCGTGAGCGCTGGCATGAGCTGTGGCTTGCGATCGATGAATTCGCTGAGCGTCTTGCCGGGATCGGCGATCCGCGATCCCCGCGCGTGGCGCGCATACGTCAGGACCGAGCGGGTGATCGCAAGTTCGGTCTCGGCTGCCGTTTCGGGCGTCAGCGCGCCCACCGAGGGTGCGGCCGGAATGGCGAGATCGCTTGCGCGCAGCCCCCAATCGTCGGCACGTTGCAGTTCGTCAAGCGCCAGACGGCCAGCAGGCGTCACGCCTTTGGCCCACGTCCACACCGGCGCAAACCCGCGCGCCTGATAAAATGCCACGAGCCCGGCTTTGTCGTCGGCTTCAACGCCGACGCGCGCGCCACCTGGCCCCAGTCGTGCTTCGATCGCCGCTTCGAACATACCTAGCGGAACGGCGGCCGTCGCAGCGACGGGTGCCGACGCTGGCGCCCCGACCGGCTCAACCGCACCCGCTGGCCACGGGATCAGACTTGCCAGCAAAGCCGCAACAAGACCCGGCCCCACGTGCGACCGCATAACACTCATCATACTCAATCCTACCCGCTCACGCGCATGTCACCCAAACCAACAATACGATCCGCTTACGCCAACCGTCTGGCATGAATAAGAGCTCTCGAGCCGATTTCAATAGAAATGCCGTCACGTTCGTGAAAACCCGCCGTCAGCGTGGAGACTTAGACCGTTTGCCTCGCACGGTAGGCGATCGGCCGATCGCCGCGACCTCGCCCCAAACCAGCCTCCCGGCACTGCTCAGAACAGCAGGTCTCCAAGGGTCCGTTCGCCCTTGCCACGGTCCAAATCTGGTAGGGTCAGCGAAAGGCTTGGTCGGCTATTTACCATCTGCCGAAATCCGTCCGCGCTCCATACTTCCTTAAAGCTGATGCACTACTGTTCGCGCACAAATGTGCAAGCGCGTGAGGATCTTATGTCGACGGCCATTGGCTGCCTAGCAGGGTTTGTGGTCTGGTTCCTCGCCAAATATCTGGTCGGCGGCGTGTACACCGTCAATCAGGACGAGCGAGCCGTTAAGACGCGTTTTGGCCGCGCCGAAAGGATCGGAACGACGACGACGCTCGACGATCCGATCTGCGAGCATCTGACCGAGGGGCAGAAAGAACGCTACGTTTACCCGCAGGTCCGGGTGATTCGTCCAGGTGGTCCCTATTTCAAATGGCCATGGGAGCGGGTTTACAAAGTGTCGATCGCGACCAAAACGGTCAACATCGCCTGGGACCCGGAAGATCCCTCAGCCAACAACGACGGGACCATACTTGAGGCGGTCACGAAAGATCAGCTCAACACCGGGTTAACCGGGCAATTGAGGTTCCGGGTCGCGGAACGAAATTTGTATGCATATGTGTTTGGGATAAAAAATCCCCTTGCCCATACGATGGGATATTTCGTTTCGGTGCTGCGTGAGCGTATCGCGAATTTCGAAGCGCCAAACCGCAAGCTGGCAGCGGACACAACCGCAGCCGATGGGATTGCGCCGCTGGTGTTGGAAGGCGCGACCGTCACTGGCATCTCGATCAACGACCTCCGCAAGAACTTGCGCGATCTGAACGAACACATGGGCGTCGAGTGCCACTCGGCGGCGGCGCGCTACGGTGTCGTTCTCGAAGATACGCTCATTACAGGCATCGATCCCCCGCGCGAAGTCGAAGGCGCACTGGCAGCGATCAATACCGCCTATAACCATGTGTCATCAGACATCTCGTTGGCCCAGGCAGCCGCAGATCAAAAGATCGTGCAAAGCCGTCGTGCGGTCGAAATCGAGACGCTGAAGGCCCAAGCGGAAGCCGAACCCTTAAAGAAGCTTGCCGCGCAGCTCGGGGACTTGGAATCGCGTGGGCAAGGGGCGTTGGCGGCCTAT
>JBBRKD010000259.1:0-4008 GCA_038218255.1 Hyphomicrobiales bacterium
AAAAATCATTATGCAGTGGTTCCGTGACAAGAAGCGCCCAAGCAACGGCACCTCCGCTGTCCATTACGAGCGCGGACTGTTGGATGCTGCCAACTCAGCGTCCATTGAGCTTCGCGATCCGTACGAGCAGGCGGCGAAAAAATACTCGCTGGATGGCGAACTTTTAATTTGGGCCCTCGCAACAGGAGATTTGTTCGACAAGCAGATAAAAATCGTGGCGCGTGATTTCGAGGAAGTCTATGACATGCTGCCAATAAGTCAGCGGCCAGACAATCGCCTCAACCAGAATCAAATCTCAGCGCGCCTTACCCATTTGATGACTGAGCCATACGGAAAGATGATTAAGCGACCCATTCGATCGTACTATAGCTTTTCGGAAAAGCGGATGCGCGGTTATGCGCGTTTGCGAGCCGAGACAAGAGGCGTCCAATTGCGCCCCGATCATCCGCTTCTCCGAACTACAGATTGGAAATAGTGCGCTGCATTACAGAATCAAGCGTATTGCAGTGCACGATAGATTAGAAGCCATAGGTCCGCTTATGGCCCATAGCAGACATACAACTGCCGCTTGCACGGCACAACCACCCGCACACCACCCCGCCCAATGCGTCCCGCATAAAACTCCAGCACCGGCGACGTATCTCAACATCGACCTTGCCCCGCCTATTCGCGCACGTCGCCAGCCTTTAAAACCATCGGGTTGGCTGTCGAAACGCAGCCGTCTCCCGTTCGCAGCCTTCGACCTCGATCCGGATCGAAGGCACGACCATCAGATCGATCACCCTCATGCTTCACGCCCCACCGGGCATCCCTCAACACCCCCTCACCTCCTCACCCCCGCAGCGCCCAAGCGACCCAGGCAGGTTCAGCGTCGTGGCCGCCGGGATGGCTGCAATAGGTGATGGCGCTTGCCCCCGCACAGGTGGATGTCTGGCACGTGAAGGCGGCGATGGCGCTCGCCGATGGCGTTGGAATTCCGCACGTCTGAGCCCTGCGCCAGAAGGCCAGTCCGGCCAGCACGTTGCCCTGGCTGGCGGTGGGCCCGATCGGGCGGCCCGACAGCGGCATCACCTGATCATCTGTGCCATGAATGTGCAGCAGCTGGAGATCGCCCGCCGCGCACGCCTTGGGCAACGGCGTCCAGAACGATCCAGCAAACGCCACATG
Organism: Hyphomicrobiales bacterium; assembly: GCA_038218255.1. Lineage (GTDB taxonomy): Bacteria > Pseudomonadota > Alphaproteobacteria > Rhizobiales > Hyphomicrobiaceae > JANXVY01. The sequence continues at coordinate 1,168 of JBBRKD010000259.1, forward strand.
GCGGTGGAACAGGCGAGGCTCCGCGCACGCCAGTGTGTACACCATCGAGGCGCCGAGCGAGAACCCGAGCACGGTTGCGCGAGCCCGGTCGAGCGGGTATCGGCGCGCCGCATCGTCCAGCACGCTGGCGATAAAGGCCACGTCATCGCGGGCCGTTCCGCCGCCGTTGGGCACGCCGGGCACGGCCCAATGGCCTTGGCCGCCGTTCGGCACAATCAACAGAAGGCCCGCGCGGCGAAAGACATCGACGAGGGCTGTGTTCGCTAAAACCTGCGTCGCGTTTTGCTCATAGCCGTGGAGCCAGACGGCGGGCATCAGCGGGCGCGCGCCATCCCACCCAGGCGGCGTAACCGCGACGTAACTGCTGTGCAAAACGCGACAGGGGCGTGCCAGATCGCACGGTCGGGCGATGTCGGCGTCGCTCGTGCCACTGAGGCAGGCGACAGCCGCGCCCATGAGCGCCGCCACCATTTTGCTTTTGAACGTGCTGGCCATAAGTTTCGCTTTACCTACCCAACCCGATGCGGACCAGCGTCACTCTCAAGCACCGGCACGGCCATCGCAACGCTCGCCAATTCCAGCGCATCGCCAGCCCGCAAAACCGTCGGATGAGCCGACCACACGGTGCCGTCGCCGTCCAGCGACAGGACGTCATCGACGGTCATCAGCGGCGGCAATTTGCGGGCAGCGGTCATGGGTTTAAGTCCGGTCCAAACTCAGCGACCATACCAGAAATCCCCGCTGCGTTCTATGCCGCGCGGCGCAGGCTCCCGGTCGGCCGCGCGCCCTTGCGCTGGCCCCAACGGGGGCGCTAACGTCAGGCCATGCTCGCTCGTATCCCAAAGCCCCCGGCGACCTATGCCGACATCGAGGCGCTCCCCGCCAACATGGTCGGGCAGATCCTGTTTGGCGTGCTCCACGCCCATGCCCGTCCCGCACCCCGCCATTCCCGGGCGTCATCCAGGCTCGGGATTGAGATCGGGGGTCCGTTTGATCGGGGTCGCGGTGGCCCGGGCGGATGGATCGTGCTCGACGAGCCCGAGCTGCATCTCGGCCCCCACGTCGTCGTGCCCGACATCGCAGGTTGGCGGTGCGAACGGCTGCCCCGGCTACCCGAAACGGCCTACTTCGAGACGCCGCCCGACTGGGTGTGCGAAGTGGTGTCGCCGTCCACCGCACGGATCGATCGCACCGACAAGCTCGCAATCTATGCCGCGTTCCAGGTCGCACATTGCTGGCTGGTCGACCCCCTGGCGTTCACGCTCGAGGTCTTTGAACTGCACGACGGACGGTGGACCCTCGACAGCACCTACAAGGATCGCGACCCCGTGGCCGCGCCCCCGTTTGCCGAGCATACGTTCCCCCTCGACGTGCTCTGGCCCGACGAACAGCAACCGGCATGATGCGCCCCTCCCCACCCCATTCAACGCCGCATGGCGCATGATGCCGCTCGGCCCTTGTGAGAACGGCCGTCTCGGGGGTATCTGACAGTCAGCCGACGCTGTGCCTCCTTGTAGACTAGCCCCTAGTATTGGCCGCTAAGACTGGCCCCCTCACCGGATTGCCTGGATGACCCTGACGAGCCTCACGCCTCTTCTCCCCGAAATCGTCATCGCATTGGGCGCGATGGCGCTGCTGATGGTCGGCGCGTTCGGGCCATCCGGCTCACCCAAATCCAGCGCCTGGACGGGGGAAGCCGTCGGCTGGGCCGCCATTGCGCTGTTGGGTGTCGCCCTCGTGCTGGTTGCGGGCGCGCCTGCAAAGACCGTGTCGTTGTTCCAAGGGGCGTTCATCGACGATGCGTTCGCGCGTTTCCTGAAGGTGCTGATCCTGATCGGGGCCGCCGCTTCGCTCATGCTCTCGTTCGACTGGCTGAAAACGCGCAACCTCATGCAATTTGAATATCCCGTCCTCGTCCTGCTCGCGACCATCGGCATGATGATGATGGTCTCGGCCGGCGATCTCATCGCGCTCTATCTCGCCATCGAGCTGCAAAGCTTGGCGCTCTACGTGCTGGCCGCCAGCCGCCGCGACGACGTGCGGTCGAGCGAAGCGGGCCTGAAGTATTTCGTCCTCGGCGCGCTGTCGTCGGGCATGCTCCTATACGGCGCGTCGCTCATTTATGGGTTCACCGGTTCGACGAACCTCGTCGTGATCGCGAAGGTCGCGGGCTCGGCCGGGGCTGCCACCAACATCGGGCTGGTCGCGGGGCTCGTGTTCCTGCTGGTCGGCATCGCGTTCAAGATTTCGGCCGTGCCGTTCCATATGTGGACGCCCGACGTCTACGAAGGCGCGCCGACGCCGGTCACCGCATTCTTTGCAGCCGTCCCCAAGCTCGCCGCCATGGCTCTGCTCGTGCGCGTGCTGTCGATCGGGTTCCCGGTCACCGGGATCAAATGGCAGCAGATCATCGTGTTTCTGGCGCTGGCCTCCATGATTTTGGGAGCGTTTGCCGCCATCGGGCAATCCAACATCAAGCGCCTGATCGCCTATTCCTCGATCGCCAATATCGGATTTGCGCTGGTCGGCTTAGCGGCTGCCAACGAAGAGGGCATCCAGGGTGTGCTGGTCTATCTCGCGATCTATCTTGCCATGACGCTTGGGGCATTTGCCTGCATCCTCGCGATGAAGCGGGCGGATGGTCCCGTCGAAGACATCAATGAGCTTGCGGGCTTGTCGCAGACCAATCCGAGCATGGCCTTCATCCTGGCAGCCTTGCTGTTTTCGCTTGCGGGCATCCCGCCGCTGGCTGGCTTCTTCGCCAAGTTCTACGTGTTCCTCGCAGCTGTGAAGGCAGGCCTGTGGCCGCTCGCCGTCCTCGGCGTCATCGCGAGTGTGATC
>JBBRKD010000260.1:0-3999 GCA_038218255.1 Hyphomicrobiales bacterium
GCACGGGAGGCTGTCCCCAGCGAAGCTTCAAGCGCAGCCCCATGCGGCGCCCAAAGTCGCCAGTCGGAGATGAGCCTTAAGTATGGCGTCGGCATGTCAAAGTTACGCCACGTCGGGTGGCGGGTTTCACCGCGTCTGGGAAAAAACATCTCCCGCACATTGGAGATATGCGGCCCGGACACTTGGCAGTGCCGGGCCGACGATCGGGAGCGTGAGCGTTGGACGATCGCCAAACATCAGTGAAACGGTACCGCCGCCGACAAGCAGATCGCGGAACAGAAAAGCTCCGACCGTCGCATCGATCGAGCCGCGCGCACGGATGGGTGACGTGGCGGTCGCCAGAACGGCGGGCGGTAACAGGCGGTTGGTATCCTGGCTGACGGTTGCAAGAGAAAGGCCGATTGCGTCTGCAGCGGCGGGGCCGTCGGCCGAGAGCACAAAGACGGTCGTGTCACCTGTCCGCGTGACGACCAGCTCCACACTGAGGCGTGTGGGTGCATCAAAGGCTGCACGAACGCCGCAGGTGGTGACGCGACCGTCGACCAAGCCGATGATCGGGGCAAGATCGTTGGCACGAGCCGTCGTTGCCGCGTGAGCTGCGATGATGCCCGCCAACAGGGCAGATCGCAGCGAAGCTGTACCAACAGCCATTGCGCTCGCCCGATGTGGTGCCGCTGTGATCACGTCAAACCTATGCTGCCAAGAAACTAGAGTGCCAGCGCTTTAAGCCTCTGCGCCGACGGGCACTGCGGGGAGCTCGGGCGCAGCGATCGGCTCAAGGACGGCCATGATCTTGCCCATGGCGGCACCGACGGCCTGAGCCTCTTCGGGTGTCAGCGCGTCGAGCATCGCGGACACAATCCCAGCATGGATTTGAACGGCTCGCTGGGTCAGGACGCGGCCCTCTGGCGTCAGAGACACGAGGCGGACACGGGCGTCGGTCAGATGCCGGGTGCGCTGGGCGAGGCCGCGCCGTTCGAGCACCGTGAGGAGAGCCGAAACGTTGCTTTTGGCGACGAGCAGCCGCCGCGCCAACACCTGCTGGGAGAGCCCCTCATCGCGCGCGACATTGGCGAGCACATCGTAATGAGCAACCTCCAGATCGAGCGGCTCGAGGGCCGACGCCAGGCTGCGATGACAGAGCTGCGCAGTGCGTGCGACCGCGAGCCACGACGGGTAGCCAGGGATTTCGTGGAGGAGTGATTGTTTTTTTGCCATCGGAAGACTATATTGTTCAGGATTGGACGAAGTTTCTTGGTGAGTGACCCGACCACGATCGGATCGCATCGCAGTAGAGAGCGGACGAGCTGAGAGCGGACGAGCAGAGAGCGGACCAGCCGAGAGCGGCCTACCCAACGGGGCCCAGCCAGGAACGCCCAGCCGAGAACGGAGTGCAGCTTTATGTCCGCCAGACTGTGGTTCCTCAAGACCGGCGTCGGTTTTCTCTCGGCAATAGCCCCCGGTGTGGTCGGGCGGCAGGCGTTTCGTCTCTTCTGTACGCCGCCTCGCACCGGGTTGCTATCGCCAGGTGAAATCAAAGTTGCCGCCCGGATGGGTCCCGTGATGGCAACGGCGCAAAAGAAGTCGATCGAAACGCCCGACGCGAGCGTGGTCGCCTATGTCTGGGACCCCGCCGACGGTCTGATGCTGCGGGGTACTGTCTTGCTCGTTCACGGCTGGACCGGGCGCGCGATGGTTATGGCGGCTTTCGTTGAGCCGTTGCGGGCCTCAGGCTTTCGCGTCGTCGCGCTCGATCTGCCAGCGCATGGGAATAGCACCGGCAAACAGCTCAACCTTGCCATCGGCGCGCGCGCAGTGCAGGCCGTCGCACGCGCGCTCGGTCCATTCACGGGCGCGATTGCCCACTCGTTCGGCGGGCCGGCGACGCTGCTGGCAGCCGAAGGCGGTCTGCCCCTTCGCGAGGCCATGGGCTTGGACACCCTTGTCATGATCGCTTGCCCCAACAGCCTGGACGCGATCACGCACCAGTTCGCCACCGCGGTCGGTCTGTCGGCTCGTGCTCACGCAGCGATGGACGCCGAAGTGTTCAGGATCGCAGGGCGGCCGGTGTCGGCGTTCACGTGCGACGCGTTTCTCAGCCGCATCGGCATTCCCGCCTTGGTCATCCACGACGACGGTGACGCCGAAGTGCCGATTGCAAATGCGCTCGCCATCGTTGCGGCCGCGCCCAAGGCTCGCCTGTTGACGACGGTGCGCCTGGGGCATCGGCGGATCATCTTCGCACCCAGCGTGATCCAAGAGTCCACCGCTTTCTTGGCTGGCCGCGCCCAAAGTACGAACGAACGTGTCCGCGTGCAATCTGCGGTCGTAAGTCAGCCCTGATCCGGCGTGCGGCGAGACGATGCCAACGCCTGCTCCAGAATCTGGGGCAAGTCGTCCCGCAGGCTCCAGACCTGCGAATTGAGCGTGTCGAGCCGCGCGATCGCGCCACGCAAAAGGCCGTGAGCCTCGATGAACCCAGCTTTCTGCGAGCCGCCGAGCGCGTCAAGTTCGGGGCGAATGTGCCCAACATGTAAACTGACGTCGCCCAACAGGCTCTCAACCCGTTCAACCCGTCGCCTCAAGTCAGCCGTCTCATGATGAGCAGCCACCCCATCAGCTGTTTCAGTACCCATTGTCTCGCGGTCTGCCATTCCTGCCCCCTTAAGCACCAATGCACCAAGAACACTAGCAGAACAAAAAAGGATTTAGAAGCTACTTTTTTCGGAGTTGAACGTCGGCGATCAAGACCGGGTCGTGAGGCTGACGCTCGGCGGGGAACTGTCCTTGAGAGCTTGGCCGCGCCCCGACAGCGATGGATTGGTCATGAAATATTGGTGGGCGTTAAACGGCGCTTCTGTGCCTTCAGGATGGATGCGTTCCGACGAGCCATCGGATTTGATGCGCCAGCTCTGCTGGTTATCGCGCAGGTTGGCGAGCATGATTTGGTTCAACACCTGCTCGTGGACCCGTGGCGTTCGAATCGGCACCATCGCTTCGACGCGGCGGTCGAGATTGCGCGGCATGAGGTCGGCAGACGCGATGTAGACAGCAGCTTTCTCGGATGGCAGGCCTTCGCCACGCCCGAAACAATAGATGCGGGCATGCTCAAGGAAGCGCCCGATGATGCTCTTGACGCGGATGTTGCTCGACAGTCCGGGAATGCCGGGGCGCAGGCAGCACACGCCCCGCACGATCAGGTCAATCTCGACGCCAGCTTCGCTCGCTTCATAGAGCGCATCGATGATGCGCATATCGACGAGCGCGTTCATCTTCATCCAGATCTGCGCTGGCCGACCGGCCTGGGCGTGCTTGATCTCGGCGTGGATGTGATCGAGAATGCGCTGGCGGATTCCAAACGGGCTTGCCGCCCTCACTTCAAGCTCGGCAGGTTCGCCATATCCCGTGACAAAGTTCATGATGCGCGACACGTCGCGTGCGATCTCGGGGTCGTCGGTGAACAGCGACAGGTCGGTATACACGCGCGCCGTTTGCGGATGATAGTTGCCCGTCCCGATATGCACGTAGGTCGCAAGTTCTGAGCCCTCGCGGCGAACGACAAGCCCGAGTTTGGCGTGCGTTTTAAGTTCGATGAACCCATAGACCACATGAACGCCCGCGTTTTCGAGATCGCGCGCCCAGCGGATATTGGCCGCCTCATCAAATCGCGCCTTGAGTTCGACGACGGCCGTGACCGATTTGCCAGCCTCCACGGCGTCCTTCAGGGCCTGCACGATCGGGCTGTCGCGCGACGTACGGTAGAGCGTCCACTTGATCGCCATCACATTGGGATCGGCGACCGCTTGGCGCAGATACTGGATGACGACGTCGAAACTCTCATAGGGGTGGTGGACGACCATGTCCTTGTTGCGGATGGCGGCAAAGCAGTCGCCGTTGAATTCGCGCACGCGCTCGGGAAAGCGAATGTTGAAGGGCTTGAATTGCAGGTCGGGGCGTTCGGATACAATCAGCTGGCTGGTGTCGGCGAGCGCCAGAAGT
>JBBRKD010000261.1:0-3988 GCA_038218255.1 Hyphomicrobiales bacterium
GAGGACATGACCGGCGGCTGGATTATGCCCACCGTCGAGCCAGAGTTCGGAGCCAGGCTTCAGGAGCGCTGGTAACGGGCCGCTGTCGAGGCGCTGCATGCGGGCTGGCCACTGGGCCGCGAGGAGCCCGCGTTCGATGGCACCTTCGTCGAGATGGAATTCGGCAAGTTCAAGCGCGGCTGCGACCGCCGTGCCTGCGTTGCCGATCTGATGCCGGCCGCGCAAGGCTGGGAGCGGAAGATCAAGTAGCTGCTCGCCGCGCTGGACCACGAGGCGGCCACGCTGCTCATACGCGTCGAAATCCTGCCCCCAGGACACGAGGTGCGCACCGACACGGCGCGCGGTGTCAGCGATCACGGCGCTTGCCTCGTCGGTTTGGGCTGCGATCACGGCGGGGGCACCGCGCTTCAAGATGCCAGCCTTCTCGGCAGCGATCGCTGCCACCGTGGGACCGAGCTTTTCGGCATGGTCCATGGAGACGGGCGTGATGATGCAGAGCCTCGGGGCATCGATGACGTTGGTTGCATCCAGCCTGCCGCCGAGGCCGACTTCGAGCAAGACGATGTCGGCTTGCGTCTCGGCGAACGCGAGGAAGGCTGCGGCTGTTGTGATCTCGAACTGAGTGATGTCGCCGCCGTCGTTGACGGCCTCGGTGCGGGTTAGCACGTCAACGAGGGCGTGTTCGCTGATGGGTTGCGACGAAGAGCCTTTGGCACCAGCAAGAACGATGCGCTCGTGGAAGCGGACAAGGTGGGGCGAGGTGTAGACGTGAACGCGCTGGTCGGCCGCCTCAAGAATGGCCTTCAGGATCGCGGTCGTCGAGCCCTTGCCGTTGGTGCCCGCGATATGAACCACGGGCGGCAGCTTGTGGTGGGGATTGCCGAGCCGCGCCAGCAATCGCTCGATGCGGCCGAGCGACAGATCGATCAGCTTGGGATGCAACTGCTTGAGCTTGGCGAGGAGGTGGTCGCTCGTCGGCACGTCCGTCTCCTCAGTTCTTGCCGTGTGGCATTAGGGCTGGCGACACGGTTTCGTCGTCACGCGTGTCGGGACAAGATTACGGTGCGGGTCAGCCCTCCGACCAGCTTGGCGGACCTCAGGTCTTTGGCACGTCTTTTGGGGCCGATCGATAGCTTGCCGTTGGCGTTGTCGGTCCAGCCTTTGGGGGCACGGTTGCGCCGGGCGCGGTCACGGCGGGCTGCGTGGTGCCATTCGCGTTGGCCTGCCCGTTGGCTGGCGCTTTGCCGTTGAGCCGGAGCGAACTGCTTTTGGCGGCCTCGGTTGCGCGGCGCAGCTCCACGCCGGACATGAGCAAGCGGGAGATGCGCGCCAACGTTTCGCGCAGCTTGTGGCGATGGACCACCATGTCGATCATGCCGTGGGCCAGGAGATATTCCGAACGCTGGAAGCCGTCAGGGAGCTGCTCGCGGATCGTCTGCTGGATGACGCGGGGACCGGCAAAGCAAATGAGCGCGTTGGGTTCGGCGATCTGGATATCGCCGAGCATCGCATAAGACGCTGTGACGCCGCCGGTCGTTGGATCGGTGAGGACGACGAGATAGGGGAGTTTGGCTTCACGCAGGCGCTGGATGGCGATGGTCGTGCGCGGCATCTGCATGAGCGACAGGATGCCCTCCTGCATACGCGCGCCGCCAGACGCTGCAAACAGGATAAAGGGCGCGCCAAGTTCGACGGCGCGCAGCATGCCAGCGATGACCGCTTCGCCGGCTGCCATGCCCAGCGAGCCTGCCATGAAATGAAAGTTTTGCGCGGCAGCGACGACGGTCAGCTGGTCGAGCTTGCCTTCGCCGACGAGCACCGCATCGTCCTGTTCGGTTGCGGCCTTGGCGTCCTTCAGGCGGTCGACGTAACGGCGCTGATCGCGGAACTTGAGGGGGTCTTGGGGGACCGAGGGCACGGGCACGAGCTTGTAGTCGCCGCCATCGAACAGGTGAGTTAACCGCTGACGCGATGTCATGCGCCAATGGTAGCCCGAGCCCGGTACGACGAACTGGTTGGCCTCAAGGTCCTTGTGGAACACCATCTGGCCCGACTCGGGGCACGTGATCCATTGACCATCGGGGATCTCCCGCTTGGTCGTGGTCAGAAGGCCCCGGATTTTGGGACGGACGAAATTGTTGATCCAGTTCACTGGACGAAAACTCCTGGCAGGCCGCCCAGCCGTTCTAGCGGCTCTGGCGTTCGAGCGGCTGTGGGCATTCCATGTCGATCAGGCGTGAGGCCTGGGTTGCGATCTTATCGCACGGCAACCGACGCAACGGGTATCCCATTCGCGCCAACATCCTCAATATAGGCTGGAATACACGGGGGATTGATGCGGCGATTGCGCCTCTGTTCATGCTTTGAGCACGCTCGCGATACTTCGGACCAAGTCGAGAACGCCGGACACCGTGGTCGGCGTGGGGTGCGCGTGTGCGTCCAGGCTCTTTTCGATCGTCGAGACGAGGGCCGAGCCGACCACGACGCCGTCGGCACCCTCCGCGATGGCGCGCGCTTGATCCCCCGTGCGGACGCCGAAGCCGACGACGACAGGCAAGGTGGTGGAGGCCTTGATACGGGTGACTTGGGCTTTGACGTCAACGGCGACGGGCGCTGCTGCACCCGTGATGCCGGTAATCGAAACATAATAGACGAAGCCTGAGGTATTCGCGAGCACGGCGGGCAGGCGCTTTGCGTCGGTGGTGGGCGTTGCGAGGCGGATGAAGTTCAGGCCATGGGCGATCGCTGGCAGGCACAGCTCGTCATCGGCTTCGGGGGGGACGTCAACCACGATGAGGCCATCGACGCCTGCGGCTTTGGCGTCCGTCAGGAAGCGCTCGTTGCCGTAGACGAAGATCGGGTTGTAATAGCCCATCAGGACGATCGGGGTCGCGGCGTCGGCTGTGCGGAAGCCTGCGACGAGCGCCAAGGTCTTGGCCATGTCGTGGCCGGTTGCGAGCGCGCGGAGGCTCGCGGCCTGAATCGCTGGACCATCGGCCATCGGATCGGAAAACGGCATGCCGATTTCGATGACGTCGGCACCGGCCGCTGACAGGCCTGCAAGGATTTGCGCCGAGGTCGCGTGATCGGGATCGCCTGCGGTGACGAACGTGACGAGGGCTTTTTTGCCAGCGGCCTTTAGGGCTGCAAAGCGGCGGTCGATACGGGTTTCAGCCATCGGGCACGGGTCCTTGGAGAACAAGCTCGGGGCTTAGGACGCGCGAGGTTGCCGGGTCAAGGGGCGCCGGGCGCGAGGACGTACTCAGCTGGCGATTGTCACTAGGACAGGGGCAGCTGCGGGCGGGTCGGCTTGGGTTGGGGGCGCGGACGGCTCGGCTGGCTTGGGCACGACGAAGCCGCCGCGTGCGACCATGCGGGCGAACATGCCGCCTTGGGCTTCCAGGCTTCCAAAGCTGCCGCGCTCGATGATCTGGCCGTGTTCGAGGACGAGGATTTCGTCGGCGTCGGCAACGGTTGAAAGCCGGTGGGCGATGATGAAGGTGGTGCGGCCCTTGCGGAGCGTGTCGAGGGCGGACTTGATGCGCGCTTCGGTTTCAACGTCGAGCGCGCTCGTTGCTTCGTCCAGTATGAGGATCGGTGCGTCTTTGAGGATGGCGCGCGCAATCGCAATGCGCTGGCGTTCGCCGCCCGATAGGGACGCTCCCCGTTCGCCGATTAGGAAGCCGTAGCCGCCGGGCTTGGCTGAGATAAAATCATGGGCTTCGGCCAGTTGGGCTGCGCGTTCCACTTCGGCGTCGGTGGCTTCGGGCTTGCCGACGCGGATGTTTTCGCCAATCGAGCGATTGAAGAGCCCGGCGTCCTGGAACACGACCGCGATCTGGCGGCGGAGCGACAGGAGCGTGACGTCGGCGATGTCGGTGCCGTCGATCAGGATGCGGCCGTGGTCGGTGCCGCGCAGGCGCTGGAGGAGGGCGAGCGTTGTTGTTTTGCCTGAGCCCGTCGGGCCGACGAGTGCGACCGTGGTGCC
>JBBRKD010000262.1:0-3987 GCA_038218255.1 Hyphomicrobiales bacterium
TTGGGGCGTTGTGCTTAATGCGGCGTGTGGGTCGAGGCGTTGCGACACGGGGATCAACGGGCCTTGTCGGTTGGTGCGGGTGTGAACAGCAGCGTCGGAACAGTAGGCGCAACATGCGCGTTTCGCGACTGCGAAACAAGCGCGCGGGTCACCGGCCACCGTGTGGGCAGGCCATACACGCCCGCCAGACTGCATTTTGCTTGGCGGACAGGTTGTTTTAAGCCTATACCCCGCCCAACCGTGCGAACTCATGTTCGTGCGGCCAAACTTGTTACGACCCGGCTGGACGACATCCCGGCCGTGGCCGCCTCAGGCGCCCGTGGTTTTTTTGAACCCCGCGCGTCATTCCTCCCATTCGAAAGGATACCCGATGTCGGACATCTTGCCCGTTCGCAAGGCCGCCAAGACCGAAGTGATCAAGAACAACGCGCTCAAAGCCAATGACACGGGTTCGCCCGAGGTGCAGATCGCCGTTCTGACCCACCGCATCAATCACCTGACCGATCACTTCAAGACCCACAAGAAGGACAACCACTCCCGTCGTGGTCTCTTGAAAATGGTCAGCCAGCGCCGCCAGCTGCTCGATTATGTGAAGCGCAAGGAAGTGAAGCGCTACACCGCGATCATCGAAAAGCTCGGTATCCGCCGCTGAGCCCGCACCTCTAACGCAACGATCCGCAGCGCTGGTCTCTCGTGCAGAGGCTGGCGCTGCCTGCATTCAAGCGCACCATGTTCACAGAAAGAATGACGGTTTCCCGCAATAGGGCGATGAACCGTAGGTCCGAAAAGAAAGACACCATATGTTTGATATTCATCGCGTCGAAATCGACTGGGGCGGCCGCAAGCTTCGTCTCGAAACCGGGCACATGGCCCGTCAAGCCGACGCCGCCGTTTACGCCCAGTATGGCGAAACCAGCGTGCTCGCAACCGTCGTTGCTGCCCGCTCCGTGAAGGCTGGGATCGATTTCTTCCCGCTCACCGTGAACTACCAGGAGCGCACGTACGCGGCCGGTAAAATCCCAGGGGGGTATTTCAAGCGCGAAGGTCGCCCGACCGAAAAAGAAACGCTCACCTCACGTTTGATCGACCGTCCGATCCGCCCGCTGTTCGTTGAAGGTTTCAAGCACGAGACCCAGGTCGTCATCACCGTGCTCTCGCACGACATGGAAAATGATCCCGATGTCCTTGGCATGGTGGCCGCGTCCGCTGCCCTCACGCTGTCTGGCTTGCCCTTCCTCGGCCCGATCGGCGGCGCGCGCGTTGGCCTGATCAACGGCGAATACGTCCTTAATCCGATGGTCGACGAGATGGCGCACTCGTCGCTTGATCTCGTGATCGCGGGCACGGAAGACGCGGTCATGATGGTCGAGTCTGAAGCTAAGGAACTGTCCGAAAAGCAGATGCTTGACGCCGTGATGTTTGGCCACAAGCACTTCCAGCCGGTGATCAAAGCGATCATGAAGCTCGCCGAGGCAGCCGCCAAGGAGCCATGGAACTTCGAGCCGCCCGCTGAGAACAAGTACAAGGGCCAGGTGATGGCCAGCGCAGAAGCCGCCCTTCGCGTCGCGTTCTCGACCAAAGAGAAGGCCAAGCGCCAGGACCTCGTGAGCGCCGCCAAAAAGAAGGTGTTTGCTGACATCGCGCTGCCCGAAGGTGATGCAACCGAAAAGACGCTCGTCGGCGAGGCCTTCAAGAAGGTCGAGATGGACATCATGCGCACCGACGTCGTGAAGACGGGTCTGCGCATCGACGGCCGCGATCTCAAGACCGTGCGGCCCATTGTGTCGGAAGTGCACGTTCTGCCCCGCACCCACGGCTCGGCGCTGTTTACGCGTGGGGAAACCCAGGCGCTCGTCGTTGCCACGCTCGGCACCGGCGAAGACGAACAATATATCGACAGCCTGGAAGGCACTAAGAAAGAGCGCTTCCTGCTGCATTACAACTTCCCTCCATCCTCGGTGGGTGAAGTGGGCCGCATGGGCTCGCCCGGTCGCCGCGAAATCGGCCACGGCAAGCTCGCCTACCGCGCCGTGCGTCCGCTGCTGCCAGCCGCCGACCAGTTCCCCTACACGATCCGCGTCGTTTCCGAGATCACGGAATCGAACGGCTCGTCCTCGATGGCGACCGTCTGCGGCACCTCGCTTGCCCTCATGGATGCGGGCGTTCCGCTGCCCCGGCCGATCGCTGGCATCGCCATGGGTCTGATCAAGGAAGGCAACGACTTTGCCGTTCTCTCAGACATTCTGGGCGATGAAGATCATCTCGGCGACATGGACTTCAAGGTCGCTGGTACCAGCGACGGCATCACCGCGCTGCAGATGGACATCAAGATCACCGGCATCACGGAAGAGATCATGCGCATCGCGCTTGATCAGGCCAAGCTCGGGCGGATTCACATCCTCGGCGAGATGGAAAAGGCGATGACCGCGCCGCGCACCGAGCTTGGCGAGTTTGCCCCGCGCATCGAGACCATTAAGATCCCGACCGAAAAAATCCGCGAAGTCATCGGCACGGGCGGCTCGGTGATCCGCTCGATCGTTGAACAGTCGGGCGCCAAGGTCGACATCGAAGACGACGGCACGATCAAGATCGCTGCCGCCAAGAAAGAGTCTATCGATAAGGCCATGGAGCTGATCAAGTCGATCACGCAGGAGGCCGAAGTCGGCAAGGTCTACAAGGGCAAGATCGTCAAGATCATGGACTTTGGCGCGTTCGTGAACTTCTTTGGCGCCAAGGACGGCCTCGTCCACATTTCGCAGCTCACCAACGGCCGCCCCGCGACCGTTGGCGAAGTTGTGAAGGAAGGCCAGGAGGTCTGGGTCAAGCTGCTCGGCTTTGATGATCGCGGCAAGACGCGGCTCTCCATGAAGATCGTCGATCAGGCAACGGGCGCGGAAATCCCGCGCGCGGAAGGCGAGGTCGAAGAAGTGTTTGAGAGCCGGCCCCCCCGCCGTGACGGTGGCGGCGGTGGCCCTCGCCGCCCGCGCCGGGATTGAGGGCGCGGCTTAAGCCGTTGAAACGAACCCAACCGCTGGAGGCAACTCCGGCGGTTTTTTGTTGCGCGATGCTTGTATCGCGTTCCAAGGACGCAGGACTATGCGCCGAGCGGCTGCAGCACATGGCCCGCGAGCTGCAGCGGCAACGCAAGTTTGCCGGGTCCGACATTTGCACTGAACCGGGCCGCAGGGCTCGGCGAAGGTCGCGCGACAGAACCCCAGACAGTGGCTGGTCCTCCAGCGTTGGTTCATCGAAACGGAAAGCCATTCTCGGCTTGGCTTGCTGCGGTCAAGCGGTCGGTGTCACACACTATGTCGTGGGAGGACGACGTTGGTCGTCCTATCAGAACGAGAACGTGGTTCCGTTGTCGTAGACGCCGGTGGTCCGCGTCAGGGTGCCAGAGGCGTTGTAGAACAGGACGGCCGTTGACCAGGGCTGGATGTTGGTCGTGTCCCTGTATTGCACCTGGGACGTGCCGTTGTCGTTTGCGATCGACTGCAACGTCGTGCGTCCCTGGGTGTCGTAGAACGTGTCCGCCGACGTCCAGGTCTGCACGTTGCTCGCGTCGTAATAGGTCGCCCGCGAGGTTGCGTCGTCGTTTGCGACCGAGTTCAGCGTCGTGCGGCGCTGCGTGTCGTAATAGGTGACCGCCGTGGTCCAGGCCTGGATGTTGGTCGGGTCGAAGGAGTTGGTCTGGGCGCTGTTGTCGTCGAACAAAACGGACTGGAGATAGGTTTGACCTGCCGCGTTGTTGTAAGTGTTGACCTGCGACCACGTCTGGACATTGGCGACGTCGATCTGGGTGCTCGTGGTCGAGCTATCGAGATTGACGGTATCCTGCTGATAGAGCTGCCAGGTGCTGTTGTAGCTATCGAGGCGGGAGGTGAAGCTCGCATTGTTGGTTGTGCGCACTTGCGCGGCTTCAAACTGGTGGGACACGAGGTTGAAACTGGTCGGCGCTGCCCCGTTGATCACGAGCAGCATGTCCGT
>JBBRKD010000263.1:0-3983 GCA_038218255.1 Hyphomicrobiales bacterium
ATCCCAAGCTGACATGAACGCGAAGCCGCCGGTGCGCCCGGCGGCTTTTTTTGTGGACCCGTTTTTAATCACGATGTGACGGGAACCACATCCTCATGTGGAACCAGCGCGAGCCAATCGGCCACCGTCCGCCCCCTGATCTGCAAGCCCGGCGCAATGTCTAACAGCGGCCGCAAGACAAACGCTCGCTCCGTCATATGCGGATGCGGCAACGTAAGTTCCGGCGTCGCAAGAGTGATCTCTCCGTACGTCAAAATGTCGACGTCGATAACGCGCGGCCCCCATTTCACCGTTCGTGCGCGCCCGAGCTGTCGTTCGACCTCTTGGCAACGCGCGAGCAAAGCCAACGGCGGTAGCTCGGTTGCAACACCCATCACCGCATTGACAAACCAATCCTGGTCGACGTTGCCCCATGGGGCCGTCCTGTAGTTCGCCGACCGCGCAACAACACGGACGAGCCCGTCATGTGAAACGGCACGCACCGCGTCGTCGATATGGGCAACCTTGTCGCCGATATTGGAACCCAGCGCGAGGATCGCATCGAAGTGTCGGTCGGCCATTCTTGCCCTCGCTCAGGTGGTCAGTCGTATTTGATGTAGGCAAAACGCGCATCTGTTGGCGTTCCCTCCAACACCGAACCCTCGACTTTTGCTGGCTGCCACCCGACAACGTCTTCCATCTTGCGCGCCAGTTGAAGGTCCATCATCGTGATGCCCTTCGCCGCGTGTGTGACGAGCCGGACTTCGACCCACGCATACGATGCTGTCAGGTCGGGATGGTGCCAGGCAGCTTCCGCGAGATGCCCGACCGTATTGATCACCATCAAGGTGCCCTTCCAGCTATTTGTCTTATAGGTCCGCCGGATAAAGCCATCTTCCAACCGCCAGGTCGGCAGGTTTTGCGCAAGCCAGGCTTGGACCTCACTGTCTGGAAGTGATGCGACACGGGTTGCCATAAGCGACGTCCTCTGCTTGGGTCTCGCCGGAAACGACGACGGTGCGCGGGATCATCCAGCGCTCACAACGATCCGTGGCATTCAGACACACACATGTCCAACATCATTCCGACTGTGGCCGATCTGACGGGCAAGGGACTTCCTGACGCCAGGCAGATCAACATTGGAGAAGATACCAAGCCCAAGGTGTTCCGGCGGGTCTTGGTGCGCGCTCCTGCGCGGCTTCATCTGGGCTTTCTCGATCTGTCGGGGGCAACAGGACGCAAATACGGCGGCCTTGGCCTCGCCGTCGATGCGCCTAAGACGAAACTGTCGGTCTCAATCGCATCGTCGTTTTCCGCGCACGGCCCCCAGTCTGATCGCGCGCTGTTGGCCGCCCACCGGTTCGGCGCAGCATTTGCGCCCGATCTCAAGTTCTGCGTCGACATCGAGCGCGCGATCCCAGCGCATGCGGGACTTGGCTCGGGCACGCAACTCGCACTCGCGGTCGGCGCAGCCATATTGAAACTGTCGGGTCAGAGCCGATCCAATGCAATCCTCGCCGAAATCGCCGAACGCGGCGCGCGCTCAGCTATCGGGCTCGCAGCCTTCACGGACGGCGGGTTTATCGTCGATGCCGGAAAATCCACCGACGAATCACGCTCAGCCGTCCCACCACCCGTGGTCATGCGCTCAGCTATCCCCGATGCGTGGCGCATCATCTTGATCTTCGACGAAACCGCGCAAGGCGTCCACGGCGACCGCGAGATCGCAGCGTTTGCAAGCCTGCCGCCGTTTTCCGAGGCATCCGCCGCCCACATCTGCCACCTTGTGTTGATGAAACTCGCGCCAGCCGTGCAGGAGGGCCAATTGGCAGCCTTCGGCGCAGCCGTCACCGAAATCCAAAGCATCGTCGGCGCACACTTTGCCGCCGCCCAGGGCGGGTCGCCCTGGTCCAGCCCCGCCGTCGGACGCCTCGCAGCCAAACTTGCAGACGCTGGTGCCACCGGGATTGGTCAAAGTTCCTGGGGACCGACGGGATTTGCCTTCGTCGAAAGCGAGGACGCGGCCAAACGTCTCTATCATTCTTTCGTCGGAGACGCTAAGGCCGACGGGCTGCGATTGCTCATCGTCAAGGGCCGGAACACGGGCGCCAGCATCGAGAGCTTATTCAGCTAGGGCTGCGCGATCGGTATGTTCGCCGCCCGAATATGCCCGCCAAAGCCAAAGCCGCCGGAGACCACATGAGCGACGCGATCCCGATCCTCCATATGCTATCGCCACAAAAGCATATGAGCCCGTTTGACGTGAACATGGCGGCCGATGCGGGCTTCAAAGTCGTTATCCCCTACATCAACGTGACGACCGAAGAGGTCACAGGCCTTATCCAGGACGCGATTTTTTCCCGCCCTCCGCAAGACGGTGTTCGCACGGGTGTGTTCATCGGCGGCAAGGATGCGATCCTCGCGCTCGACATGATGGAAGCCGCCCGCAAGGCCATGGTGCCCCCGTTCCAGGTGAGTGTGTTCGCCGACCCTGCAGGCTCCTTCACGACGGCTGCCGCGATGGTCGCCTGCGTCGAGCGCGTCCTGAAACAAAAATTCAACCGCCCGCTGAAGGGCGCCCGGATCGCCGTTTTCGGGGCAACCGGCGTCGTCGGCTTTGCTTCATCCATCATCGCAGCGCTCGAAGGCGCCCACGTCCAGCTCGTCGCCCACCGCGGCGTTGATCGCGTGATCAAGTCGGCAGCCCTGTCGAAAGAGCGCTTCGGCGTCGACCTTGAACCTGTCAACGGCGAAAGCGACAGCGACAAGCGCGACATCATCGCCAACGCCGAGATCATCTTTGCAGCCGCAGCCGCTGGCGTCCGCGTCGTCTCAGCCGAACACAAAGCGCTCGCCAAGCATCTTCTGATTGCAGCCGACGTCAACGCTGTACCGCCCGCAGGCGTCGATGGCATGGACCTCTTCATGGACGGCGCGCCATTGCCCGGCTGCTCGGCTTTCGGCATCGGCCCTCTGGCCATCGGCGACGTCAAATACAAGACGGAATCGGGGCTGTTCAAGCGGATGATTGCATCCGACAAACCGCTGCATCTCGATTTCCGCGATGCCTTCCAACTCGCGCGCGGCCTCGTTGCCTGAACGCGCCAGCGTTTTTCACGACTGATGTGACAGCCTAGGCCGATGATCGCGCCCAGAGCATGTCCACGTTGCCATAAGGGTGCCCGATGAAAGCGACCGTCGTTCCGCCAAGCATCAACAGTCGCGCCGCCCGCCTCGTCGACCAAATCGTCGCCGACGCGGCCGCCTTGCGCTGTACCGTCTCCATCGGACCCGCCGGCGAACGGCTCATCGACATGGGGGCCGCAACGCCTGGCGGCCTCGAAGCCGGACGACGCTTGGGCGAAGTTTGCATGGGCGGGCTTGGAACCGTAACGCTCACAACAGCGTCGGGCCACGCAAACTGGCCGCTTGGCGTCGTTGTGCATGCGACAAACCCCGTGCTCGCCTGTCTCGCCAGCCAATATGGTGGCTGGACCATGAGCGATGACGCGACCGGCTTCTTTGCGTTAGGCTCAGGCCCGGCGCGCGCGCTGGCTGGTAAAGAAGACCTGTTTAAGGAACTGGGCTACACCGACACCTGCAATCGCGCATCCCTCGTGATCGAAGGCGACAAGGCTCCACCCGAAGCCCTCGCCCGGCGGGTCGCCGCCGACTGCGGCGTGCTCGTGCCCGATCTGACTGTGCTTTACGCACCGACCGGCAGCCTTGCGGGAACCGTCCAGATCGCAGCGCGCGTCCTCGAAGTCGCACTCCACAAGGCCCACACGCTGCACTTCCCGCTGGCCCACATCGAAGACGGCGTCGGCACAGCCCCGCTGGCGCCGCCCATTCCCGATTTCGTCCAAGCCATGGGGCGCACCAACGACGCCATCATCTACGGCGGCCGTGTCCAGTTGTTCGTGCGCGGTTCAAACGAGGCGGCCGAAAAACTCGCACACGATCTTCCCAGCCGGGGCTCATCGGCCTATGGCCGCCCGTTCGCC
>JBBRKD010000264.1:0-3965 GCA_038218255.1 Hyphomicrobiales bacterium
TCGAGCCGCGCTGTCAGCCCAGCCGTCAGATGCGCGGTGCCTGACACTTCAAACGGTGTGCCGAGCGCCGCACACAGGGCTTCGATCCCGATCTCGTCGGAGAGCCCGACGAACACGAGCGTCTCCGTTTGCGGCGCTTTCGGCATCACCTTGAAGGTGACTTCACTCATCACTGCGAGCGTGCCCCAACTGCCAGACAGCGCGCGCGCCACATCGTAGCCCGTCACATTCTTGAGTACGCGGCCGCCGGACTTGAAAACTTCACCCCGCCCGTTCACCGCGCGCACACCCAGCAGATGGTCGCGCACGGCCCCCGACGCAATCCGGCGTGCCCCCGAAAAGCCAGTTGCGACCACGCCCCCGATGGTCTGCACGCCGAGCGTGCCACCAGCGACGGGGCCCAGATCCATCGGTTCAAACGCCAACATCTGCCCTTTTTCGGCGAGCGTCGTCTCGATCTGGGCAAGCGACGTCCCAGCCTTCGCAGAGATGACGAGTTCGCTCGGCTCATAGAGCGTGATGCCCGTGAGCGCCGTTGTCTCGATCACAGCGCGGTTGTCGAGCGGACGGCCGATGGCGCGTTTGGTGCCAGCCCCCGTGACTTCGGCCGCAACCTTGCGCTTGGCGAGCGAGGCGACGACCGCCTGCAGATCGTTTTCGCTCGCTGGCCTGAATGTTTCTAACACGTGCTGGGGCTCCTCAGGCGGCGTGCGGCAGAGCAGCCGACTCTACCATCATCGCCTGCGCGTCGAGAGGGAAAACCTTGGCCGGGTTCAGCAACCAGCCAGGATCAAACACCGACTTAATCCGCATCTGTACGCGCAGATCGTCGGGCGTAAACTGCTTTGTCATCAGATCGCGCTTTTCGATGCCGACACCGTGTTCGCCCGTCAGGCAGCCGCCCACTTCGACGCACAAGGACAAGATGTCGGCTCCAGCCTGTTCGGCGCGTTGCTCGCTTGCGGGATCGTTGGCGTCAAACATGATGAGCGGATGCAGGTTGCCATCGCCCGCATGGAAGATGTTGGCGACGCGCAGCCCGTAGCCGGTGCAGATCTGCGAGATCGCGGTCAAGGTCTCCGACAGCCGCCCGAGCGGGATGGTGCCGTCCATGCAGTAGTAGTCCGAGATGCGGCCGAGCGCGCCGAAGGCCGACTTGCGGCCCTTCCAGATGCGCGCGCTCTGCTCGTCGCTTTCACTAATGGCATGCGACGTCGGGCGGAACGGCTTTGCCAAATCCAACATCTGCTGCAGGCGTTCGGTGATTTCGGCTTCCGAACCCTCCGCTTCGATAATGAGGAGGGCTTCGACGTCGAGCGGGTAGCCAGCCTTGGCATAGGCCTCACAAACCTGGATCGCCGGACGATCCATGAATTCGATGGCAACGGGGATGATGCCCGACGCGATGATGGCGGCAACGCAGCGCCCAGCCGCTTCACTGGAATCAAAGCCGAGCAGCATGGGGCGAGCACCTTCGGCGGCTTTAATGATGCGCACGGTTGCTTCAGTGATGATCCCCATCTGCCCTTCCGAGCCGATCACAAGGCTCAGCAGATCGTAACCGGCCGCGTCCACGAACGGCCCGCCGATATCGACAATCTCACCCGTCATGAGCACCATGCGCACGCCGAGCACGTTGTTCGTCGTCACGCCATACTTGAGACAATGGGCGCCGCCGGAATTCATGCCGAGGTTGCCAGCCAACGTGCAGGCGAGCTGGCTGGAGGGGTCGGGCGCGTAAAAAAATCCCTCCGGCGCCACAGCCGCCGTGATTGCGACGTTGGTGATGCCGGTTTCGACCCGCATCGTGCGGCCTGCAAGATCCACATCGAGCACCCGGTTCATTTTCGAAATGCCGATCACGACCGCGTCCTCGGCAGGCAAAGCGCCGCCAGCCAACGACGTGCCAGCCCCCCGTGCGATCACCTTGATGCCGTGCAGATGGCAATAGCGCATGACGTTGGCGATCGTTTGCGTGGTCTGCGGCAGCACAACAGCAAGCGGCATCCGCCGATAAGATGTCAGTGCATCCGTTTCAAAAGCGCGCCGTCCATCTTCGTCCGAGATCACAGCGTCCCGCCCCGCGATCGCGACCAAATCAGCCGTGATCTGCTCACGGCGCGCCATGATGGCACGATCAGGCTCTGGCAGGCGGATCAGCGACATGGGGGCACTCTCTCATGAAGGAGGGCGTTGGGGACGGTCAATCTGAACTCTATCAAACCGTCAGTCGATTGGACCTTCGGTATGGTTGTCAACAAAACCGGGCGATCAGCAACGCGAACGCTCGCGAACCATTGAACACCAGCTACGGGATCTTGATGATACCCGACCGGCCTGCACCTGAACACTGCAGACGTGCGCCGAGTGCCGCCACATTCCGCCGTCGATTTGCCACACTGACGCCACCATTATCAACGCTGCGAAACAACTGAATCGCTCAATCCCGCTGTCTTGATCATAGATTTGTCGTCCCATATCCCACAACCTTGCAGGAAAGACTACGCCCGTGAGCGACGATTTTCCCAAGCCTAGCAAGGACGCAAGCGTGACAGCGATCAGTGATTTGGAGATTTTCGCCCGCGTCGCGAGGGCAGGCAACATGTCGGCTGCTGGCCGCGAAATGGGCCTATCACCTGCTGTGGTTTCCAAGCGGATTTCCCTGCTTGAAGATCGCCTCGGCGCGCGCCTGTTCCAACGCACAACCCGGCAATTGACCCTGACCGAGACCGGCGAAGGCTACTTCAAGCGCGTGGTCGATATTCTAAGCTTAGTCGAAGAGGCCGAAGATTTCGTCTCGCGGCGCAATACCAAGCCGCGCGGCGTCCTGAAGGTGACCGTGCCCACCTCGTTCGCCCGCCGCCACATCACACCCCATCTTGAAGCTTTCCTCGTCCGCTATCCCGACATCGAACTTGAGATTGACCTGACCGACCGGTTCGTCGACATCATCCGCGACGGCTTCGATCTGGCGATCCGGATCGGCGAATTGCAAGACTCATCCCTCGTTGCCCGCAAACTCGCCGCCGATACCCGGGTACTGTGTGCAGCCCCAAGCTATCTGGCAAAGGCCGCCCCGATCAAAACGCTGGCCGATCTCGAACTGCACAATTGCTTTGGTGCCGGCACCCCGGAAGCGTGGCGGCTTGCAGGGCCAGACGGCGAGCATCAGGTGCGCGTCAACTCTAACCTCCGAACCAATTCCGCCGACTTCGTCCGCGAAGCCTTGCTATCGGGCCTGGGCGTCGGCCTGCGTGCCACCTGGGACGTCGGCCAGGAACTCAAGAGCGGCGACCTCGTTCGTGTCCTGCCAGCTTACCGTGGCGCGGGCGATCTTGCCATCCACGCCGTCTACCCCAGCCGCGATTTCATGCCCGCAAAGGTCAATGTCTTCATCGATCACCTCGCCGAAATCTATGCAACCGACCCCGGCTGGGCACAAGTCGATACCTCTGCCCGCGCCACTGCGGCGGCCAACGCCAAGCAAGCCAAGTCGCGCCAATCCGTCCGCTGACGCAACGCCCAGCGGTGCAACGATGGCCGCCGATGGCCGCAAATGGCCGATGGTGCTTCTACGGCAGCGTTTGCCCCGAGCCGCAGGCTCAAATCCGAGAGCCTGCGCTAGCTCCCGCGCCGGTTGCCCTCGCACTGCAAAGTCCCTATGGGTTTGTCCGCACCAAGCCCTAACACGAGAGCCGTTCCATCCATGACCACTGACGCAAGCCTCAAACCTCGCGTCGGCCTGTTCGTGACGTGCCTTGTCGACGTGTTCCGGCCGTCTGTTGGCTTTGCCGCGATCAAACTGCTGGAGGATGCGGGCTGCGCGGTCGATGTCCCCAAACGACAAACGTGTTGTGGACAACCAGCCTACAACAGCGGCGATCAGGCAACCGCCAAACAGATCGCGCTGCAGACGATCGCAGCGTTCGAGGGCTACGACTATGTGGTTGTCCCATCGGGCTCGT
>JBBRKD010000265.1:0-3958 GCA_038218255.1 Hyphomicrobiales bacterium
CGACCATAATCCAACCGCCGGTTTCAGCGCGTGCGGCCGCAAACAAGATGGCGACCGTGATCGAGACCAGCCCGATCATGATCGGCACCGCAGGCAGGTCGGCGTGGAACGCGCCCATCGGCCAAGAGTTGCGCATGGCAAAGAGACGATAGGTCGCAAGGCTCAAGCCAAAGCCAAAGGCCATGACGGCCAGGTAAAACAGGTTGTCGAACATGGTTTGGTCTCCTCTCGGCACTGGTCGCGCCACCGGATGGGTGCGTCCCCCAGCGACTACCGCGCGCTGTAAACGCGAAATTCATTCGGCAAATCAAGCGCGTTCTGTTCTAGTCTGGGCATTGTGAGAGCGCCAGTACGTTTGGCGTGTGGGGTTAAAAGCGCCACCCACCGACCCGGAGGCATCAGATGAAACGACGTCGATATGCGGCCCCCCGCCCAGTGGCGAGAGGGCTCACGCTAGGGCTGGCACTAAGCCTTGCGGCATGCGTCGCAGCGGGGAGTGCCGCTGCGGATAGCGCGCCACTGCCAACCGTGCGCGAGATCGCCAAAGCGCTGTTTGCAGCGACGCCTGACCGACCGGTCGACTTTGCCGGACGCTCGCTCCATGGGCTTGATTTGGCCGGGCTCGATTTCAAGCGGGCGCGGCTCGCTGGTGCCGATCTCGCTGGCGCAGACCTGTCGTCGGCCAACCTTTCAGGTGCTGACCTGTCGGGGGCAAACCTTGATCGCACGACGCTGATCGGGGCCAATTTCTCGAACGCCAACCTCTCCGGTGTCATGCTCAACATGCCAGCGGTTGCCTCGACGTTCGATCTCGACCCGGCCGAAGCCCCTAGTTTCAGGGCGGCAAACCTTTCGGGCGCGCGTCTCCTCATGCGGATTCGCGGGGCGGATTTTGCAGGCGCAAACCTATCGCGTGCCAATCTGTCGCCCCACGAGAGCGCGCGCTTTAACTACAAAATGCTGCGGACCACTCTTGCAGGCTGCGATTTGCGCGGCGCCGACCTCTCGTACGCCGATCTGACGGGCGTTCTGTTCGAATTTGCCGACCTCCGAAACGCCAATCTAACCGGCGCAAACCTGGATCGCGCCGACCTCAGCAAAGCGGATTTGACGGGCGCCACGGTGTCGCAGGCGGACTTCACCGGGGCAGACGTTGCAGACGCCGTGTTTACGGGCGTCATCGGTTTGGAAAGTGCCCGCGGGCTTCCTCGGTAACGATCAATCTTCTCCTCATGAGTCGCGATTTGGCGCTATCAAACCGTCAACGATGACGAACGCCTTGAACCCGCTCGAATTTGTTGCCATATCGCGTGAATAAGCCGGGTTGGTGCAACGGATTTATGACAACGCAGAAAATCTGTTTGTTGGTTCCAGGCCGTAGCCGCCCTCGTTACTGATCCTCACTAACGCTTAGATCGTTTTTCGAGGTCGTAGCACCGGCAAGTGATTGCTCTGGCCGGTCGCGAGGCGGCGGAATTCCGCGCCCCAAGCCTGCCCGTTAAAATAGGATTTCTGCGCCATGCATATCTATCCGTCTGAACGCATTGCTCTTTTCATCGACGGCGCAAATCTCTACGCCACGGCGAAGTCGCTCGGGTTCGACATCGATTACAAACGTCTGCTCGGCGTCTTTCGGCAAAAAGGACAATTGATCCGCGCGCTGTATTATACCGCCCTTGCCGAGGATCAGGAGTACTCGTCGATCCGGCCGCTGATCGATTGGCTCGACTACAACGGTTACACCATGGTCACAAAGCCGACCAAAGAATTCACCGACGCCACCGGTCGCCGCAAGATCAAGGGCAACATGGACATCGAGCTCGCGGTTGATGCGATGCGGCTCGCCGATAATCTCGATCACATCGTGCTCTTCTCGGGCGATGGTGATTTCCGCAGTCTCGTTGCGGCCCTGCAGCAGAAAGGCAAGCGCGTCAGCGTCGTATCCACGCTGCAAACGCAGCCGCCGATGGTTGCCGACGAATTGCGCCGTCAGGCCGATCAGTTCGTCGATATCGCCGATCTCGAACAGCTCATCTGCCGCGATCCTGGCCAGCAGCGCCCGTTGCGCGAACCTCGCACCTACACGACCCGGGGTCCAGTTTCGCCCCGCGATCCCGTGCCCGACCGCGGCGACGTGTCAGAAGAAGTGTAGCGATTCTGCAAGAGAGACACGCGCGATGGATGGTGCGCCAGAGGCCGCAGGAGAGGCCGCAGAGCCACCGCCCTCGTGCGATCTATGCCCCAGACTTTCGGCGTTTCTGGCGGCCAATCGCGCGGTCCGGCCCGACTGGCATAATGCGCCCGTCCCCTCGTTTGGTGAGACTGCGGCGCGCCTGTTGATCGTCGGGCTTGCGCCGGGCCTCCTGGGTGCTAACCGCACCGGGCGGCCGTTCACGGGCGATCATGCCGGCGAGCTGCTTTACGGCACGCTGCTCGACTTTGGCTTTGCGACCGGACGCTATGGCGCCGATCCCTCCGATGGGTTGGTGTTGGCCGATTGCATGATCACCAATGCAGTCCGGTGTGTGCCGCCAGCCAACAAACCCACGCCTGCCGAGATTGCAACGTGTCGGCGGTTCCTCTCCGCGCGCATACCAAGTTTGCCGCAACTCCGCGCCATCGTCGTGCTCGGGCGGGTCGCACACGACAGCACGCTGGCAGCGTTCGGCGTCCGAAAATCGGCGTTTGCGTTTGCGCATGGCGCACGCCACACGGTTACCGACACGATCACGGTTTTCGACAGTTATCACTGCTCGCGCTACAACACGAACACCGGGGTCTTGACGCCTGCAATGTTCCGCAGTGTGTTCGCAGCCGTGACAGAGCATCTCGAGAGCCGCATCTGATCGCCAGTCGCCTGATCCTCATTCGAAAGCGCCTAACCCCATGGCCGAAGAAACCGAAATCGTGCTCGACCGTCGGCAGTTGCGCCGTTCCGTGACGTTTTGGCGGGCGGCTGGCGTTGGCGCGCTGGCCCTCGCGATCGGTGCTTTTGTGCTGGGTGGCGATAAACTGACGTCGTTTGGCCAGCCCCGTCAGATCGCGCGGATCGCCATCGAAGGCACCATTCTGGAGAGCCGCGATCAGCTGCTTATGCTGGATAAAATCGCAGACAGCGAAAAGGTTGCGGCGCTGCTGGTGTATGTGAACAGCCCGGGCGGCACGACAACCGGCGGGGAGGCGATCTATGAATCGCTGCGTCGTATTGCCAAGAAAAAACCCGTCGTCGCCCAGTTTGGGACGGTCGCAGCATCGGCCGGATACATCGTTGGCATGGGGGCAGACCATATCGTTGCGCGCGGTAACACGATCACCGGATCGATCGGCGTGATCGCGCAATGGCCGGAAGTCGCCGGGCTCCTCGATAAACTCGGCGTCAAAGTCAACGAGGTGAAGAGCGGAACATTGAAGGCCGTCCCCTCACCCTTCATCCCGCTTGAGGACGGCGCGCGGCAAGTGACGCAAAACATGGTCGATGAAGGATTTGCGTGGTTTGTTTCGATCGTCGAGAGCCGCCGGGGTATCAAGGCTGCCGATGTCGCCGGATTGAAACAGGGCCGTATTTTCTCAGGTCGCGAGGCGCTGTCCGTGAAGCTGGTCGACGAGATTGGCGGGGAAGGGGAGGCCGTGGCGTGGTTGCAGGGCAAGCGCGGCATCGACAAAGACCTCAAGGTCGTCACCTGGAAGCCGGTGGCTGAGTCTGACTGGGCGCTGTCGCGGTCGGCGGCGTCGCTCGCTGGAGACGCGGCAGGAGCTGGCGCTGCGGCAGCCTTCAAACGGATCGGCCAGGACGCGGGCTTGGAGCGTTTGACGCTCGATGGCATGATTTCGATTTGGCACCCGTGAAAAAGTCGTCTAATAACAAGCACTTTCCTATTCTCTTCGTTTGCTTAGCGTGTGTGGGGCGTCGCCGTGATCAAGTCTGAACTCATCCAAAAAATCGCAGCGGCCAACCCGC
>JBBRKD010000266.1:0-3934 GCA_038218255.1 Hyphomicrobiales bacterium
ACATTTTTTCCAGCTTTCACCAGCGGCCAGATGTTTGCCTCATAATAGGGGAGCACGCGGGCGGCCGTATCTTTGAGGCTTTCACCTCCGGGCGGGGGAATGTCGTAGGAGCGGCGCCAGAGCTTGATCTGCTCGTCGCCCCATCTCTTGCGGGCTTCGTCCTTGTTGAGGCCTGACAGATCGCCGTAGTCGCGTTCGTTCAGGGCGCTATCGCGCGTGATCGGCACCGATTCCTGATGGATTTCCGACAGGATGATCGCAAGCGTGTTCTGGGCGCGCTTCAAGCCGCTGGTGAACGCGTGGTCGAACGTCACCTCTTGTGTTTTGATCAGGCGGCCAGCCCAACGCGCTTCAATCAGGCCGCGGTCGGTCAGGTCGGGATCGCGCCAGCCGGTGAACAGGTTCAGGCGGTTCCACTCGCTCTGGCCATGGCGAATGAGGACGAGGACGTTGGGCATCATGTCGGGCGGTGGCGTGCCCTCGTCGTCGCCCGCAATTTCGGCCGGGGGGATGGATTGGCTCACGCGTCGGCCTCGTTCTTCTTGTGCATGTTCACTGCGGTTGTTTGACTGGTTGCTTCACTGTGTTGCGTTACTGTGATGCGGGCTGAGCAAAGCCCAAAACGTCGAGCATCGAATAGACGCCGGCCTTGCGGCCGTGGGCCCAAAGGGCTGCTTTGACGGCGCCGCGGGCAAAGATCGAGCGGTCTGACGCTATGTGGGTGAGTTCGATGCGTTCGCCCTCACCAGCAAAGATCACCGTGTGCTCGCCGACGACGGAGCCGCCGCGCAACGACTGGAAGCCGATGTCGCCTGGCGTGCGCGCACCGGTGTGGCCATCGCGGACGCGGACGGCGGCTGTGTCTAGCGAAACGCTGCGACCGGCTGCTGCAGCTTCTCCCAGCATAAGCGCCGTGCCCGAGGGCGCATCGACTTTGTGGCGGTGGTGCATCTCGACGATCTCGATGTCGTAATCGAGGTCGAGCGCAGCGGCCACCTGGCGCGTGATGGCGGTCAAAAGGTTGACGCCCAGGCTCATGTTGCCAGCTTTGACGATCGCTGCGTGGCGGCCAGCTGCGCGGATCGCGTGCTCCTGCTCGGCAGTAAAGCCGGTGGTGCCAATAATGTGGACGATGCGAGCGTTGGCGGCAAGTCCTGCGAAATCTACGGTGGCGGCCGGTGAGGTAAAGTCGAGGACGGCGTCAGAGCGGGTGAAGAGCTCAAGCGCGTCCGTTGTCACGGTGACGCCAAGCGGGGCGAGCCCGGCGAGCGTGCCGAGATCGGCCCCGACGTGAGGGGAGCCCTCAGGCTCGGTCCCGCCGGACACGACGCAGCCTGGGCGCTGGCAGGCGCGGATCAGCTCGCGGCCCATGCGTCCGCCGGCACCCATGACGGCCAGTCTCAGCGGGGGCGGCGGGACGCTGGTGGTCATGTCGATGGTTCCTATCGGGCGTTCCTATCGGGTGGCGAGCTCGTCGCATGGCTCTGGGATGAGCGGACGCTGACGGGTCAGGCTTTGCCCTCTGCTTTAGCGCGCTCAATCGCTTCGATGAGCAGCAGTTCGGCCATCTTGACGTCGCCCCATCCCTTGATCTTCACCCACTTGCCGGGCTCCAGATCCTTGTAGTGGGAGAAAAAGTGCTCGATCTGTTCGAGCGTGATTTGTGGCAAATCGGCTGTCGTCTTGACGTTGTCATAGCGCTTGGTGAGGTTGGAACTTGGCACCGCGAGGAGCTTTTCATCGCCGCCGCCGTCATCTTCCATGATGAGCACGCCGACGGGGCGGCAGTTGATGACCGCGCCGGGGACGATCGCGCGCGTGTTGCAGACCAAAACATCGATCGGGTCGCCGTCGGACGAGAGCGTGTGGGGAACAAAGCCGTAGTTCCCGGGATAGCGCATCGGCGTGTAGAGGAAGCGATCCACAAAAAGAGCGCCCGAGGGCTTGTCCATTTCGTACTTGATCGGCTCTCCGCCGACGGGGACCTCGATGACCACATTGATGTCGTGAGGCGGGGATTTGCCGATCGGGATAGCGTCGAGGCGCATGGGTGTGGCTCCTGGGCGGGCGGAAAGGGCGCGTGTTTCACCTATGGCGTCAGCGTCTATCCTACCGATCTGCGGAACGCCACCCGCCTCAGCGGCGGCTGTGCGTCACGGTTAAGGGAGGGCGTGGCTGGGTTCGTGCATCTGATGTCGCTGCAATTGTGGTATGCTGACAGCCTAAGCCGTAGAGAGGTTGGAGGTCGCCTAAACTATGGTTGCAGACGTGACGGCATATGAGACTGGTCCCGATGACGATGCGACGTGAACGTGAACATTCAGCGCTGATCTGGACTGGCGGTTGTTTCGGCGTCCGCCTCATCGCTGGAGCTGTGGCGATGTCGGGCGTTTTGGGCGGCTCGACGCCCGGTTATGCGGTGACGGTATTCCAGAAAAGCACGTACACGACGCTTGACCCGGCGCAGTGTCGCACGCTGCCGACCCCGCCGGGCGACGTGACGCTACTGTGCCCCGGCTTGCCGGGGTATCCGGTGCTCTTTTCGGTGCGGAATCAGCGGACCTATCTGGCCGCGAGCACGGCACCGGAAACGTCGCGCGCGGCCGCACAGACGCTGGGTGCCATCAATTCTCCGTTCCGCCACGGGCATCCTCGCGCGGCGCTCGAATGGCGGTTTACGATCAAAGATGGGCGAAAGGTCCCGTTCGCGCTGATCGTCCGCTACTTCACGGAACGAGATGGCGTGCCGGGAGAAGTCCTGGTTGTGAGCCGTATTGCGGGTGCGGACGGCTGTCAGATCGCACGGATAGATGCGGTGGCGAACGAGAACGCCATTGTGATTGCCCGCGCCATCGCAGACGATAAGGCGCGCAAATTGCCTTGTCCGGTGGAGCCGAGCATCGAGGGCGTGCGCGGCACCGGCCCGATGTAGCGCTCAGTGCCCGGCCTGCATTTTCCCGACCAGGGTTACTTCCAGATCGGGCTTACTTCCAGGCGAGGGCGATCTTTTCTAGTTTCGCGGTGCCAAAGCGCTCCACCATGCGTGCGACGGGGCGACCGCCGCGGCGTTCATAAAAGTCGATCGCCCGGGTGTTCTCGGACAGGGCCCAGACGATGAGGCCGCGCAGTCGGCGTTGGTCGAGGCGGTAGCGGCAGGCTTCGAAGAGATATTCACCAAGGCCCAGGCCCTGATAGCTCGGCACAAGATAGAGTTCATAGATCTCGCCTTGGTAGGCGCCGCGTGCGCGCGCAAGACCTGCCGTGGCATAGCCACCGATTTTGCCCGCGACTTCTAAAACGACAAGCGGTTCGCCCGTGCGGATCTGAGACCGCCACCACACTGCGTCGCGGCGCTTCAAGATGTTTTCCAGGCTCCCTCGGGGGATGATGCCTGTGTAGGCATTTTGCCAGCTCTCGCGGAAGACGGTCGTGAGGCGTGGCGCGTCGGCAGCCTTGGCACTGCGGACGATGATTTCGGTTCGCGAGCTAAGCATGGAAGCACCACACCGGTTGGAGACGCCGTTAACGATTGCTATCGGAAAGGAGGGACATGACCCTTTGATGACCAATGGTTCGATGAGTGCCGACGCAAACGAAGAAAGCCCGAGGCAGTGTGCTGCCTCGGGCTTTCATTTAACAGTCCAAACTTCAGGCAGTCCGAGGATGACCCTGCTGACGCGTTCAGCTGGCCTTCTTGACCTGTTCGAACGACTTCGTGGCAGCTTGGTTCATCATTTCGAACGTCTGCTTGGCGACTTTCGTCGACAGTTCGAAGAGTTCCTTGGTCTGGGTGCCGGCGAGGGTCATCTGCGACTGCAGGAACTTGGCTTGGATTTGGGCGGCTTCAGGAAGGGTCTTGCACTTCGCCATTTGGGCGGCGGCGTCGAAGGCTGCTTCGGTGTTGGAGATCGTGTTCTGGAACACCTTCTCGCCG
>JBBRKD010000267.1:0-3932 GCA_038218255.1 Hyphomicrobiales bacterium
ATCTGATCAGCGGACGCGCGAACCCGCACTCCGTCGCGCCATCGCATGACCCGGCAGCCGTCGGCACAGGCAGCGTGGGTGGCTGGGGTGGCGGCTGCGTCAGCGGTTCCATTGGGGGCTGGGTCGGGGGTGCCAGACCCTGCAGCTGCGTGGGCGGATGCTGTCGATGCGCTCGCGTTGCTCGCCATCGATCCGGTGGGCCTTGGCGGGGTGAATGTGCGCGCGCCAGCCGGCCCTGTCCGCGATGCCTGGCTTTCAGCCTTTCGCGCCGCGCTCGCCCGCAATACGCCGATCCGCCGGGTTCCCGCCAGCACGTCGGAACAGCGCCTGCTCGGCGGGCTGGATCTTGCGGCGACACTCGCGTCCGGGAGACCGGTCGCCGAACGCGGGCTGCTCGCTGAGGCCGACGGCGGGGTGCTAATCCTCGCCATGGCTGAGCGGGTTGCCAGCGGGCCTGCGTCTGTCATCGCGCAGGCGCTCGATACTGGCATGGTGCGGGTCGAGCGCGACGGGCTGTCGGCTGAAGCCGTCACGCGGATCGCGATCGTGTGTCTCGACGAGGGGATCGGAGACGATGAGGCGACGCCGTCGAAACTCACGGACCGGGCGGCGTTTTGGCTCGATCTATCGGCTGTTGCGCCCCGTGACATGGACGCGCCGTTCGCCGATGTGACCGCGCTTGACGCGGCACGCGATCGACTAGCGGCTGTTGAGATCGACGATCCGACGCTTGAAGCCCTCACCGGCACCGCGCTGGCGCTTGGCGTGCATTCCATGCGGGGGGCGCTGCTTGCGGTGAAGGCTGCTCGCGCTGCGGCAGCGCTCGGTGGGCGCAGTCGCGTCAACACAGACGATGCGGCACTCGCCGCCCGCCTCGTGCTCGGGCCGCGCGCGACGCAATTGCCAATGAGTCCACCGTCCGAGGACGAAGCCCCGCCCGAGCCGCAGCCATCCGAGCCTGAGCCGCCAGAGCCCCAACAGGCCGACGCGACGCCGCCCGACAGCGACCCGTCCGAACCCGACGAAACGCCCGCGCCAACGGACGATGCGACACTGGAGGATTTGCTGCTGGAGGCTGCGACAGCTGCGATCCCGGCTGGATTGCTTGATCAGCTCCAACGGGCGGGTGCGGCGCTGAATAGGGTGAAGTCGCAGGGTCGGTCGGGGCAGGAGCGCAAGACGCTGACCGGCGGGCGGCCAGCGGGCGTCAGGCGCGGCGATCCCCGACGCGGCGGGCGGCTCAACGTCATCGAGACGCTGCGAACCGCTGCACCCTGGCAGACGCTGCGGCGGCGCGAGCGCGCACTGAGCGGCGCGTTGACGGATACTGTTCAGCGGATCGAAGTCCGCACGTCGGATTTCCAGATCAACCGCAACAAACAAAAGAGCGAAACCGCGACGATCTTCGTCGTCGATGCGTCGGGCTCGTCGGCGCTCAACCGGCTGGCGGAGGCCAAGGGCGCGGTCGAACTGCTGCTGGCGGACTGCTATGTGCGGCGTGATCAGGTTGCCGTCATCGCGTTTCGCGGTTTGCGCGCTGACATTTTGCTGCCGCCGACCCGGTCACTGGTGCGGGCCAAGCGCGGTCTTGCCGGGCTTGCGGGCGGAGGGCCGACGCCGCTCGCATCAGCGCTGGATGCTGCGCGCGAGCTTGCCGATGGTGTCCGGCGCAAGGGACAGATGCCGACGATCGTTTTGCTGACTGATGGGCGGGGGAACGTGGCACGTGATGGCCGCACGGGTCGCGCGCTCGGCGAAGCGGACGCAACGCTTGCGGCAAAGGCTCTCCGCACGTGTGGTGTGTCGATCCTGTTGATCGATACCTCGCCGAAGCCACAACCGCTTGCCGAGCGCTTGGCGTCCGATCTCGACGCGCTGTATCTTCCGTTGCCGTATGCCGATGCGCAGCGGCTTTCGGCGGCCGTCCGCGCCGTGAGGCCACCGGAATGAGGCTGTTTGTTCTGACCCCGCTGATGCGCCATGTCTGACCGGCTGAACTTCGAGACCGATGGCCGCGATTGGCCCAACCGGGCTGCGAGCCGCTTCGTCGAGAGCGGCGGCCTCACGTGGCATGTGCAGGTCATGGGCTCAGGGCCGCCGCTGCTTCTCGTCCATGGCACGGGTGCGTCCACGCACAGCTGGCGTGACCTGCTCGTGCCGCTGTCAGCGCGCTTTACCGTGATCGCGCCGGATCTTCCCGGACATGGCTTCACATCGATGCCCGCGCGGTCGGACGGCTTGTCCTTGCGGAGCATGGCGCTTGGCCTAACCGGGCTGCTTAGCGCCCTTGGTCACAAGCCAGAACTCGGCGTCGGGCATTCGGCCGGCGCTGCCATTCTCGCGCGCCTCTGTCTTGATGGTGCGCTGCCGCTCAAGACGCTCATTAGCCTCAACGGCGCGATTCTCCCGCTTGCCGGTGTTGCCGGGCAAATTTTTTCGCCGATCGCTAAGTTCCTGATCGAGTTTGACTTCGTGCCGCGCCTTGCGGCGAGCCGCAACGCTGATCCCGCTGCGATTGCGGGTTTGCTTAACAATACCGGCTCCAAGCTCGATGCGCGCGGGCAGGAGCTCTACGGGCGGCTTGCCCGTAATCCTGGCCATGTGGCCGCCGCGCTTGGCATGATGGCGAACTGGGATCTCAACAGCCTGGAGCCTGAGCTGCCGAGGCTGACCGCGCGCGTTGTTTTGGTTGCGAGCGGGCTCGACCGCATGATCAAGCCCGACGACAGTTTCAAACTGCGCGACCGGCTTCCCCATTCCGAAGTCGTCTATATGCGCGATCTTGGCCATCTGGCGCACGAGGAACGGCCAGCCGATATCGTGGCGCTGGTGATCCAACAGGGTATCCAAGCCGGTATTTTACCTGCACCTTGAGACTTGGAAGGATATGTGATGGACCTAGCAGGAATTGAGCTATTTGGTTTCTTTGGGATTATTCTCGCCATCGCGACGTATGACATCGTCAAGACCCGGCGGGAAGTCCTGCAGGATCGCGCGAAGGCTGCGGCACTGGCCGAGACACGCTCGCGCGTTGACACATCTCGCTAGCTTTGGCGGGTACTCACGAAGCGGGCGGCGGCTGCCAATGCTGAGGCGCGGGCACCAAACGGGCTGAGTGCCGCTCGTGCAGCCGCTTCGGTGTCGGCGAGTTTGGAGCGTGCCGCATCGAGCCCGATCAGCGACACGAGGGTCGCCTTACCCGCCGCCCCATCCTTGCCAACTGCCTTGCCGACGGTCGCCGCATCGCCTTCAGCATCCAACAGGTCATCAGCGATCTGGAACGCAAAGCCCAGATGGTCGCCATACGTTTTGAGGGCCGCGCGTTCACTTTGCGAGGCGAGACCCAGGATGGCGCCCGCTTCGACCGCATACGTGATCAGGGCTCCGGTTTTCATCGCCTGAAGCCTGCGGATATGCTCAGCCGTCGGCGTGGCAGGGTGACCGAGTTTGTCGGCTTCAAGGTCGAACGCTTGGCCGCCGACCATTCCGCCGGCTCCCGATGCGCGAGCGAGCGCCAGCACGAGTTCGGCGCGGACGGCGGGGGACGTGTGCGTGTGCGGCCGGGCGAGGATGTCGAACGCCATTGTCAGCAATCCATCGCCCGCCAGGATCGCCGTCCAGTCGTCGTAGGCTTTGTGGACGGTCGGCCGCCCGCGCCTGAGGTCGTCGTTATCCATGGCTGGCAGGTCGTCGTGAACCAGCGAATAGCAGTGCAGGCATTCGAGGCTTGCGGCGGTGTCGATTGCTGCGTTCTGTGACACGCCAAAAAGTGCTGCCGCTTCAACGACCAGAAACGGCCGGAAGCGTTTGCCCCCGCCCAGCACCGCATGGCGCATGGCAGCCGTGAGGCGGTCCGGCGGCGTGCCGGCAACGCCCGCATAACTTGGGCCGTCGTGGTCGAGGTGCTCGGCTAGGCGCGTTTCGACCGCGTG
>JBBRKD010000268.1:0-3915 GCA_038218255.1 Hyphomicrobiales bacterium
GGCGCGAGTTCGTATCCATGTTGGCCGTGCCGATGAACCCCTTCATCAACTTGTTGGCAACGTAATAGTCTTCCGTTAGCAGCTGCCCCGAGCCGTAGATCGCGACGCTGTCGGGACCGTGGGCGTCGATCGTCTTGCGGAACGTGGTTGCGACCAGATCAAGTGCTGCGTCCCAGGCTGCGGGCTGGCCATGCACAATCGGCGTCAACAGGCGGTCTTCGAACGAGAGCGTCTCGCCGAGCGCTGACCCTTTCGAGCACAGGCGTCCGAAGTTTGCCGGATGGGTTGCATCGCCCGCGATGTCGGCAGTCCCGTCGGCACGCGGGGTTGCGAGCACGCCGCAGCCGACGCCGCAATAGGGGCACGTTGTCTTGACGGCGGGGTTGGCTGCGAGCGGGGCTGTGCCGTCCATCAGGCTGCCCTCAGCGCGCTTTCCGTTGCGGGGTTCGAGGGGGCGGTGCCGTCGGCGACAGCGGGGGCGTGGATGAGGGGCTGTGCGTCAGAGTGGGTGACAGTTTCTGGCACGCCGCCTGGATCAAACAGCAACGTGTCACGGGCGGCACTCACATCGCGCGCCGAGCAGATGAGATCGAAGACCGCCGAGCCGTCGGCTGTGTCGCCGTAGAGCACCGCGCCGACCACGGTTGCGCCGTCGAGCACCAGCCGCTTGTAGATGTGGCCATCAGCGTCGTGCAGCACGAGGTCTTGGCGATCCGCCCGCTCTGTGAAATCGCCAGCCGAAAACAGGTTGACCCCGGTGACCTTCAGACGCGTTGCGGTTGCAGACGCCTGGAACTGCGCGGCTGGGTCGCCGGCAAGCTGGGCTGCGACCACGTTGGCCATATCGTAGAGCGGCGCGACGAGCCCGAACACCTGTCCGCCAACTTCTGCGCATTCTCCAAGAGCAAAGATATCGGGATCGGAGGTATGCATCGTGGCATCCACGACGATGCCGCGATTGACCGCCAACCCGGCGGCTTTCGCCAGCGCCGCGTTCGGCTTAATGCCGACCGCCATGACGACGAGCGACGCTTCAATGCGCTGCCCGTCGGCGAGTTCAACGGCTGTTACCCGGCTGTCGCCGAGGATGGCCTTGGTGTTGGCACCGGTGAGAACCGTGATGCCGCGTGCTTCAAGTTCGGCTTTGAGCATCGCGCCAGCGGTTGCGTCGAGTTGGCGCTCCATGAGGTGCGGCATCAGGTGAATGACGGTGACGTGCATTCCGCGCTCGGCCAAGCCTGCGGCGGCTTCCAGCCCGAGCAGCCCGCCGCCGATGACGACGGCGCGCCCACGCGACTGGGCGGCCAGGATCATCGCCTGCACGTCGTCGAGATCGCGATAGGTCAGCACGCCTAGGAGATCGTGCCCGGGCACGGGAATGATGATCGGTTGGGAGCCTGTTGCGATAATGAGGGTATCGTAGGGGACCGTGAGCCCGCTCTCGGCGGTGACGGTTTTCGCCGCCCGGTCGATGGCTGCGACGCGCGCGCCTTTGTAGAGCGTCACGCCGTGACGCACGTACCAGCCGTCGCCGTGGATGATAATATCGTCGAACTGTTTTTCGCCCGACAGCAAGGGCGAGAGCATGATGCGGTCGTAGTTGACGCGTGGTTCGGCGTTGAAGATCGTGACGTCAAAAGCGTCGGGTGCGATATCGAAAAGGCGATCGAGGGCACGGCCCGGCGCCATGCCGTTCCCGACGACGACGAGCCTGGTTCGCCCACCCATTACGCCGCCGTCAGCGAAGGCGATTTGTGCCGCGCGTACAAGAACTCGAGGACGGCTGCTCGGGCGCGCAAGTATTCGGGATGGTCGGTCAACTCAAGCCGAAGGCGCGGGCGGGGCAGGTTGACGGTGAGGATTTCACCGATGGTCGCCGACGGCCCGTTGGTCATCATCACGATGCGATCTGAGAGAAGCACGGCTTCGTCCACATCGTGCGTCACCATCAAAACGGTGTTGCCGAGCTGGGTGTGGATTTCCATCACGCTGTCTTGGAGATGGGCGCGTGTCAGGGCGTCGAGCGCGCCGAATGGCTCGTCCATGAGCAGAACCTTCGGCTCCATTGCAAGGGCGCGCGCAATGCCGATGCGCTGCTTCATGCCGCCTGAGATTTCCCCCGGCCGCTTATCCTTGGCATGCACCATGTGGACGAGATCGAGGTTGTGAAGAACCCAGGCGTGGCGCTCGGCCGAGGATTTCTTGCGCGAAAAGACTTTATCGACGGCCAACCGCACGTTGTCGTAGCAGGTGAGCCAGGGCAGCAACGAATGGTTCTGGAACACGACGGCGCGCTCAGGCCCGGGCGCATTCACCTCGGTTTCTTCGAGCAGTACGGCGCCGCTCGTCACCTGCGTGAGGCCTGCGACCAGATTGAGCAATGTCGACTTTCCGCAGCCCGAGTGGCCGATGATCGAAATGTATTCGCCGCGCTCGACCGACAGATTGGTATCGACGAGCACCTGCGAGGTGACGCCGCCGCGGGTAAATGCTTTGTCTACGCTCTCGATGGCGAGGAACGGCCGACCGTTCGAATTCACTTTGAGCGTCGTGTGCGACACGGGATCGAGCGGGGCAATCATGCGAGGCTCCTTTGGAAGCTCTGATTTGATAGCTCTGGGTTTGCAAACTCTGGGGCGGCGTCAGGCGGTGGCGCGCATGCGGCGCGCCACTCCGATGTGTCCGTGTCAGGTCGCCGACACGCCGCGCGTTGCCAGTCGGCCGATGAAAGCGACCACGCGGTCGAGCACAAAGCCGACAAGCCCGATGTAGATGAGGGCAACGATGATGTCGGGTAGGCGCGATGAGTTCCACGCGTCCCAGATGAAGAAGCCGATGCCGACGCCGCCGGTGAGCATTTCGGCGGCGACAATCGCAAGCCAGGACAATCCGATCCCGATGCGGAGCCCCGTAAAGATGTAGGGCGCAGTGGACGGCAGCATGATGCGCCAGAAGAATTCGGCTTGGTTGAGCCGCAGCACGGCTGCCACGTTGCGATAGTCCGACGGAATGTTGCGGATGCCGACGGCTGTGTTGATGATGATCGGCCAGATCGCCGTGATGAAGATCACGAAGATCGCCGACGGCGCACTGTCGCGGAAGGCTGCTAGTGAAATTGGCAGCCACGCGAGGGGCGGGACGG
This sequence comes from Hyphomicrobiales bacterium, assembly GCA_038218255.1. GTDB lineage: Bacteria > Pseudomonadota > Alphaproteobacteria > Rhizobiales > Hyphomicrobiaceae > JANXVY01. Next base: position 3,143 of record JBBRKD010000268.1, read on the forward strand.
TGCGCAGGATTTGAAAGATCGGGTCCAGGCCGCGCATCGCCCAAACACTTTGACCGACGAGCGTGCCGAGAAGAACGCCAACGACGGATGCCAATCCAAAACCGATAGCGACGCGCTGCAGACTGGTGCCGATGCGATAGCCAAGACCTATATCCTGCGGCCCGTTGACGAAGAACGGGTGGAGGATCAGGTCGTTCGCCTCGGTCCAAATCTTTGACGGCGGAGGAAGGCTCGCTTTGGGACTCGAGCACGCGAGTTCCCAAATGATGCCGAGAGCCAAAATGACGAGCAGAGGGGGAATAACCGCAGCCGCAACCTCGGTCAGGATGGCCATGGATCGGCTGGGCTTGCTGCCGACTCGGGGCACTGCGCGCGTGATTGGGATTGCGGCGGTCAATGCGGCGCGCTTTAGGGCCGGTATCGGCCCTAGAGCGTCCGAATTGGCGGCCACCAGCATGGGTGCTGCCACGCTGACGGGCAACAGCCCTGCAGACGTTTCAACCGGGAGGAGCTGTCGCGCAGGAGCGACCATGGGTGCCTTCTTTCTTGACGTCATTGAGTTCTAAAAGTCGACGGCTCGTGCCGCTGTCTTCATCAAGCAATGCGCTTGATACTCAGAGACTTAAGATAAGCCTGCGGATCGGCAGGATCGAAGACCTTGCCGTCGAAGAACTTTTCGACGCCGCGGCTGTCGCCCGACGGGACGTTTTTGAGGCCAAGACCCTTGGCCGCCTCAAGCCACAAGTCACTGCGGTTGGTTTTTGCGACCAGCG
>JBBRKD010000269.1:0-3914 GCA_038218255.1 Hyphomicrobiales bacterium
TGGCGTCAGCTGAAATGGAGCAGACGACGGCTGAGATCGCGGTGCCTGGCCGCGACGGCAAGACCTACAACTTCCGGGCAAGCGGGTCGGTTGTCCAGTTCGAGGGCTTTCTCAAACTGTATGATGTGACCGTTGAAAACGCAGACGATGACGCTGCCCGCCGTCTGCCTGCGCTGTCGCCCGGTGATGTCCTGCGGAACAACGGCATCGAAGCTGAGCAGCATCAGACGAAGCCGCCGCCGCGTTACTCAGAAAATGCCCTAACGAAGCGCCTCGAAGAGCTCGGGATCGGCCGCCCGTCGACCTATGCGTCGATTCTGTCGACCATCGTCGACCGCGAATATGTCCGCATCGAAAAGAAACAGCTGATCCCCGAAGACAAGGGACGGCTCGTCACGGCCTTCCTGGCAAATTTCTTTGCCAAATACGTCGAGTATGACTTCACCGCCGGGCTCGAGGAAAAGCTCGATCTCGTCTCCGACGACAAGCTCGCCTATAAAGATTTGCTCCGAGAGTTCTGGCGCGATTTTGCAGCGTCACTGACTGAGACCACAGAACTGCGCATTACAGACGTGCTCAATGCCCTTAACGATGCGCTCGCCCTCCACATCTTCCCCGACAAGGGCGACGGCACCGATCCCCGCACCTGCCCCAAATGCGGCATCGGCCGATTGAGCCTTAAACCCTCACGAACGAGCGGCGCTTTCATCGGTTGCGAACGTTATCCTGAATGCGGTTACAGCCGCCCATTCGGGAAGGCGTCAGAGGACGGCGCGGCAGCGCTTGATGGCAAGGTGCTTGGCATCGATCCTGACACCGAACTCGAGGTCATCTTGAAGAACGGGCGGTTTGGCCCCTACGTGCAGCTCGGCGAAGCAGCCTCCAAAGAAGACAAACCCAAGCGTTCGAGCTTGCCCAAGGGCATCGATGCAGCAACGATCGAATTCGATCTCGCGCTCAAGCTGTTGAGGCTTCCCCGCGAAGTAGGCATGCACCCCGAAACCAACACCTTGATCGAGGCGAACCTTGGCAAGTTCGGCCCCTACATCAAGCACGACGGCACCTACGCCAACGTCGAGAGCATCGAGGATGTTTTCACGATCGGGGTGAACCGGGCTGTCACGGTGCTGGCAGAAAAGCGCGCGGGCGGGGGCAAGAGCCGCTTCCAGCGCGCTGCAGCGCAAGTGCTCAAGGAATTGGGTGAGCATCCCCGCGACGGCGGTCCGATGAAGGTTCTCTCGGGCAAATACGGCCCCTACATCAGCCACAACGGCACCAACGCGACCGTCCCGAAAGCGAAGGACCCAGCCGCGTTGACGCCAGATGAGGCGGTTGCGTTGCTGGATGAGCGGATCGCGAGCGGCGGCGGGGCCAAGAAATCCGCCCGCAAGGCACCGGCCAAGAAAGCCGCAACCAAGGCCCCGGCAAAGGCAGGCGCAAAGAAGGCACCTGCAAAAAAGAAGTCGCCAAAAACCGGGACTGACGATTGATGGTCACTCAATGAGCCGCGCGCCGAGTAAACGTAAAGTCCCCAAGGGCAAGACCGACATCCCCATGGGTGACGGCCAGCTTCCCACCAAAGCGCAGATTCTCGCCTTCATCGCGCAATCGCCCGAAAAAGTCGGCAAACGCGAGATCGCCAAGGCCTTTGGCTTGCGCGGCACCGACAAGATCGGCTTGAAACGCCTGCTCGGCGAGATGGGCGAGGACGGCGCACTGGCCGGCAACCGCAAGGACTTGCATCCCCCCGGCAGCCTGCCGCCAGTCACCATGCTCGACATCACCGGCCGCGACGATGACGGCGATTTCGTCGGTGAACCCGTCGACTGGGAACACGGCGAGGGCAGCCGCCCCCGCGTGCTCATCACGCACGCCAAAGACATCCCCGGTGAAGCGGCCTACGGCGTCGGCGACCGCGTGCTGGCCAAGGTGCGCCGCCTCGAGACTGGCGCCGGTGCGCTGTTTGCCTTCGAAGGCTCGATTATCAAACGCCTGCCGCGCGAGAAGCGCCGCCTCCTCGGGATTTTCCGCGCGGCCAAAGCTGGCGGCGGGTCGATCGAGCCAATCGATCGCAAGGAGCTGAAATCGTATGCGATCCAGAAGGGCGACGAGGGCAAGGCTGCCGACGGCGATCTCGTGCGGTTTGATCTGTCAAAGAAAGGCCGCTTCGGCACGCCGCAGGCCCGCGTGTTGGAAACGCTCGGCAACCCGACCGACCAGCGCCAGATCAGCCTGATCGCGGTTCATGCGCACGGCATCCCTGATGATTTCCCCGAGGGCGTGCTCGCTGAATGCGATTCGCTGGACGCGCCCACTCTTTCCGGTCGCACCGATCTGCGCGCGCTGCCCTTCATCACAATCGATCCAGTCGATGCCCGCGACCACGACGACGCGGTGCTGGCAACGCCCGATCCCGACCCCAAAAACCCGGACGGGTTCATCCTCCAAGTCGCGATTGCCGACGTCGCCCACTATGTGCGGCCCCTGACCAAGCTCGACCGCGAAGCCTTGCTGCGCGGCAATTCGGTCTATTTCCCCGACCGCGTCGTGCCGATGCTGCCTGAACGCATCTCAAACGACCTGTGCTCGCTGCGCGAGGGCGAAGTCCGCTCGGTGCTTGTTGCCCGGATGGTGTTTGACGCCGATGGCGACAAGAAAAGCCATACGTTTCAACGCGCGATGATCCGCTCGGTCGCCAAGCTCAGCTATCAGGAAGCGCAAGCGGCCATCGACGGCCTGCCGTCGGCCAAGTGCCTCGCCATCCTCGACACTGTCTTGAGGCCGCTGTGGGCCGCCTATGCAAAACTTGCAGCTGCGCGTGATCGCCGCCAACCGCTCGATCTCGATCTCCCCGAGCGTAAAATCAAGCTCGATGAGACTGGCCGCGTCGCCCGCGTTGAAACGCCCGTTCGACTGGCGGCCCACCGTCTGATCGAAGAATGCATGATCCAGGCAAATGTCGCAGCCGCCGAAGCGCTTGAGTTGCGCAAAGGCGCGGTCGTCTATCGGGTCCACGATCAGCCGTCGAAAGAAAAGCTCAAAGGCTTGCGCGATTTTCTCGACACGCTCGACATGACACTGCCGCCGTCTGGCGAATTGAAGCCAGCCGCCATCAACAAGATCCTGGCCGAGGCCAAGACGCTGCCGGTGCCCGATCTGGTCAACGAAGTGGTGCTGCGATCCCAGTCGCAGGCTGAATACAACCCCGACAACATCGGCCATTTCGGGCTCAATCTTGCAAAATACGCCCACTTCACCTCGCCGATCCGCCGCTACGCCGATTTGCTCGTCCACCGCGCGCTCATCCGCACGATGAAGCTCGGTGGCGGCGGCATGGACGATGCGGAAGTGCCGAAGCTGCGCAACGTCGCACAAGCGATCTCGCAAACCGAGCGCCGCGCGATGGCCGCCGAGCGCGAGACGACTGACCGCCTGATCGCAACCCACCTCGCCGACCGGATTGGGGCGACGTTTGCCGCTCGCATCTCGGGTGTCACGCGTTCTGGGCTGTTCGTGCGGCTGAAGGATACAGGCGCGGACGGCTTCATCCCGATTTCGACGCTCGGCGATGAATACTATCATCACATGGAAGAAAGCCACGCATTGGCTGGCAGCCGCTCCGGCAACGGCTACCGGCTTGGCGACGTCGTCGATGTCAAACTCCTCGAAGCCGTGCCATCGGCTGGGGCGTTGCGGTTTGCCGTTGTTACGCCGCCGCGCGAGCTGAAACTGCGGCCAGGGCGAGCGCCCGGCGGCCGCATTGATGCCGCGCGCGGCCCCAAGCGCTTCCCGCGCCAGAAGCTCCCGCGTCGATAGCAGCGCTTGACCACGGCAGGAGCGCGCTCCAACTAACGGTCATGGGCGCGGTTCTACGCCTGGAGGCGTTTACAATGTCAGATCGGTCAACGCGTGAT
>JBBRKD010000270.1:0-3904 GCA_038218255.1 Hyphomicrobiales bacterium
GAACGAGCGCGCCGTCGCCCTCCTATCTCGACGGGCTCAATGCGGAGCAGCGGGCCGCCGTCGAAGCCCTCGATGGCCCGGTGCTGGTGCTGGCTGGCGCGGGAACTGGCAAGACGCGCGTGCTGACGACGCGAATCGCGCACATCATGAACATGGGCCGGGCGAGCGCTCATCAAATCCTCGCCGTGACGTTCACCAACAAGGCCGCGCGCGAGATGAAGCACCGGATCGGTGCGCTCGTCGGCGGGGCCGCCGAAGGGATGGCCTGGCTCGGCACGTTCCACGCGATCGGGGTGAAAATTCTGAGGCGGCATCACGAGCTTGTCGGGCTCAAGAGCGGGTTCACGATCCTCGATACCGACGATCAGTTGCGGTTGATGAAGCAGGTGATCGAAGCAGAGGGCATCGACAAGGACCGGTGGCCGGCGCGCCAGTTGGCCAACCTCATCGACAGCTGGAAAAATCGCGCGCTGACGCCCGACAAGGTGCCCGAGCGGGAAGCCTTCGCGTTTGCAGGCGGTAAAGGCGGCATTTTATATGCGGCCTATCAGAAGCGACTGAAAGAACTGAACGCGTGCGATTTCGGCGATCTTCTCGTCGAAAACGTCCGCCTGTTCCGCGAAAACCCCGACATTCTTGCCGACTATCAGCGCCGCTTCCGGTTCATCCTGGTGGACGAGTATCAAGACACCAACGTGGCGCAGTACCTGTGGCTGCGGCTGCTCGCCCAGCGCCCAGACCCGACAGCACCAGCCAACGTGTGCTGCGTTGGCGATGACGACCAGTCGATCTACGGCTGGCGCGGGGCGGAAGTTGATAACATCCTCCGCTTCGACAAGGATTTTCCCGGCGCGACCGTGATCCGCCTTGAGCGTAACTATCGCTCGACGGGGCATATTCTCGCAACTGCTGCAGCACTCATCGCCAAGAATACCGGGCGGCTCGGCAAGACGCTGTTCACCGACGATGCGCTCGGGGAGAAAGTCACCGTCACGGGCGTGTGGGACGACGAAGAAGAAGCGCGCGGCATCTGCGAACACATCGAGCAGGAACGTAAACATGGGGCAAAGCTCAACGAGATCGCGATCCTCGTCCGGGCGTCGTTCCAGATGCGCTCGCTCGAAGACCGGCTGGTGACGACCGGGCTGCCTTACCGTGTGATCGGCGGGCCGAAGTTCTACGAGCGCCAGGAAATCAAGGATGCCATCGCCTATCTCGAAGTAACGCTGAACCCGTCGCACGATCTCAAGTTCGAGCGCATCGTGAATGTGCCCAAGCGCGGCATCGGTGACACCACGGTGAAGCGGCTGCGCGAGCTGAGCGTTGCGCGCGAAATTCCGCTGTATGCGGCGGCGCGCGAAATGGTCCAGAGCGAGGAGTTGTCCGGCAAAACGCGGCGTGCGATGGCTGACCTGATCGCGAGTTTTGAACGCTGGCGCGGGCAGGTTGAAACCATGCGTCATACCGAGCTGGCCGAAATGATCCTCGACGAGAGCGGCTATACCGCATCGTGGCAGGCCGACAAAAGCCCGCAGGCGCAGAGTCGGCTTGAGAACTTGAAGGAACTCGTGCGCTTCATGCACGATTTCGAAAACCTCGCAGGCTTCATTGAGCATGTCTCGCTCGTGATGGATACCGACAAGGGTGACGATGGCGAGCGCGTGTCGCTGATGACGCTGCACGCGGCCAAGGGGCTCGAGTTCGACACCGTGTTTTTGCCCGGCTTCGAAGAGGGGCTGTTTCCCCACCAGAGATCGCTCGACGAGAGTGGGATCGACGGCCTCGAAGAAGAGCGGCGACTTGCCTATGTCGGCATCACACGGGCCAAAAAGCGGGCGAAGATTTCGTTCGCGCAGAACCGCCGGAACCGGGGTTTGTATCAGTCGGCAATCCCCTCGCGGTTCGTGGACGAGTTGCCGGAAGATCATGTCGACGTCGTTGAGGCCAAGAGCCCATTCAGCGGAGCCTACAAGAGCTTCGGCGTCGCCAATCCATTCGGCGCGTCACGGTTCGATGCAGAGCCCGACCGGACGGCACCGACCCGAACCGCGACTGGCGGTTTCAAATCGACCTACGACACGCCAGGATGGCAGCGGGCCCAGGCACGCGCAGCAAACGATTTCGGCGGGGCCGGAGGTCCGGCTGGTTCCGTGGACCGGGACAGCGCCAAGAAGGCAGCGCGCGCGGCAGCCCTGCGCAAAAGCCCGCTGACGATCGAGGGCACGCTCACGGCGTCATCTGGGGCCAAGAGCGCGTTCACAGCTGGCGAGCGGGTGTTCCACGACAAGTTCGGCTATGGCACCATCGCCGAAGTTGAGGGCAACAAACTCGCGGTCGATTTCGAAAAGGCTGGCCGCAAACTCGTCGTTGATAGTTTCGTCGAGCGGCATTGAGGGTACAGTCGGTGCTTCGGGTTCGGTCGTGCCCAATTCGCTCTTGTCCTTGCCCGCTTCGCTCTCTTTCTTTCTCGCTTCGCTCTTGTTTTTTCCCGCTTTGCGGGTTGGGACCGGTCCCCACACCCCAGTCGGAGGGACACCCTCCAAACCGCCCGTTTTTTGGGACGTGGGTTCTTGCGGGCTGACGGCGACGTGGGGCGTGCTACCGTGTACCCCGGAGAGACGAGGCGATGAACGGGTACGTTCGCAAACTGCCGACGACGATGACGGTCGATGAGTTCACCGCCTGGCCGGGAGATGGCGAGGGCGGCAAATATGAACTTGTGGACGGTGAACTGCGCATGATGTCGCCGGCCGGCACGACGCACAATCGCATTCAAACTCGCCTCGCGCAGATTATCGGCGCACACTTGGACGGGACAGGAGGGCGCTGCGACGTTATCGTCGAGCCTGCGGTCGATATCCGGGTCAAGGCCGCTTACAACCGGCGGGTGCCCGACATCGGCGTGACGTGTGCGCCCGACGCGCCGGGCGAGATCGCACTCACCGATCCGATCCTGCTGATCGAGATCGTGTCGCCGGGCAACAAGGCCGACACGTGGGCAAATGTGCTCGCCTACGCGACCATTCCGACTGTGCGGGAAATTCTCGTCGTCAGTTCGACGCGGATTTTTGCGCAATTGCTTCGACGAGGCGCGGATGGGTCGTGGCCACCCGATGCCGACGAGATCGCAGCCGACGGCGTGCTCATACTGGAGACGATCGGGCTGACCGTGCCGCTCGCGGTCGCCTATGCGCGGACATATCTCGCGCCGGGTGCGAAGGGTTGACCCAAAATACGCTGGCGGATTTCGAACGCGGCCCGTCGGGGCGGCGCACCTGACCGCTGTCGTTCGCAAGGGTTTGGCTGCCGCCAGCGGGTCTGAGTTGACGCCGCGCGCGCGCTGACGCACATCTGCGGCCATGTTCCGTGCCCTCGACCCCGAGAAGATCGTCGCAACGCTCGACAAGCTCGTCGCGCGGATCGGGTCGCGTTTTCCCGACGCCGGTCTCATGCGGGTCTGTGGCGAACTCGCCGACATCGCCCGCCAGTCGAGCCAGCGCGCCGAGGCGATCGCCCGGCCAGCCTATGGTCTGCGGCTCGCCATCCTTGTCATCGTCGGGATCGGGCTTTCTCTGCTCGGCACTGTCGCCGTCCTCTTGGTCACGCAGCAAAAAGTCAGCGACGATCTTTTCGGCACGATCCAGGCGGTGGATGCGACGTTCAACATCGTCATCCTGACGGGTGCCACGATCTTCTTCCTGTCCTCGCTTGAACAGCGCCTCAAACAGCGGCGCGCGTTGCTTGCGCTCAACGAACTCCGGTCGATCGTCCATGTTATCGATATGCACCAGCTGACCAAGGACCCGATGATGCTGGACGGGCCGCGCACCACGGCGTCGCCCGAACGCCACATGACGTCGTTCGAGCTGACACGCTATCTCGACTACTGTTCGGAAATGCTCTC
>JBBRKD010000271.1:0-3881 GCA_038218255.1 Hyphomicrobiales bacterium
CGCATCGTGCGCCATATAGATCGGCGCGGTCGCCGTGCCCCAATCGACGCACGCGATCCAGCCCGCATTGCAATGGGTCAGGATATTAACTGGCTCGCCGGGCTTTTTGCGCGCCGCGATCTCGCGGATGAGGCCAAGCCCATGCGTCCCGATCCGGCGGCACGTTTCGACGTCCTCATCGCAGATTTCAGCGGCCCGTGCGTAGGCGGCTGCTGCACGCCGTGCGGGAGCAAACATGATCAACGTGGCCCGCATCTCATCAAGCGCCCAGCGCAGATTGACGGCCGTTGGCCGCTGCTTGGAAAGGAATGATATGGCGCGCTCAAGCGCTGCATCCGAGGGATCAACCCGCATGGCGAGTGCAACGCCATAGGCAGCCGTTGCCCCGATCAACGGCGCACCGCGAACCTGCATCGTCTTGATGGCGTGGGCCGCAGCCTCCACGGTCGTCAGCGTGACGGTCTCGAAGCGGAACGGAAGCAGCGTCTGATCGATGATCTCGACGCTCCAGGTATCAGGCCTGAGCCAGATGGTGCGGTGGTGGCGGCCGTTGATTTTCATAATTGCGACCCTGGGAGCGAATTGGCGACAGGTGTCGTCTGGCCCGATAGATGCGTCAAGAGGCGAAGCGTGTGCCCACAAGCAGCAAGTGAGGCGTTGGTCACTGACATCATATATGTTAGCTTCAAAATACTCTATTTTAGACGCTAAAACATATGCCGGTGACGGTCATCTGGCGCTTTGGAGTTTTTTAAATGGCACGCACATTCCTCATAGTGGTGTCGGGTTTCTTTATGCTGGGGCTGAGCCTTGCAGGTCCAGCTGTGGGCGCACCGACGCCGCTCAAGCGCTTGGCCCTCGTTATCGGCAATTCATCGTACCCCGCCGAGATTGGCGAACTGGCAAACCCTGGCAACGACGTCGATGACATCACGAAAAAGCTGATCGAGCTCAAGTTCGACGTCACCGTCCTCAAGAACGCTTCGAACGGGCAGATGACGGCCGCGCTCGACGCATTTTCCCAATCCATGACGGCCGATACGGTCGCGCTGTTTTACTATGGCGGCCATGGCGTTGCCGTGAACGGGTGGAACTATCTCCTCCCGGTCGATACGCCCAAGACGATTTTCGCCGACACCGAAACGGACATGACGAATACGCTCGGCGGCGCGCTCGTGCCGCTCGATTCCATTCTCCTGCGGTTACAGAAAGCGAAGATCGGGCTGCTATTCCTCGATAGCTGCCGCAGTGCACCAGGCGAAGGTGGTCGAGGCGGCGGGTTAGACCTGCGCGTCGGCACACGCGCGGTTCCAATCATCCGCGGCAATATCAAATCCGCGAGCTCGGCGGCAAACTCGGCCGGCACATTCCGCGCCTACGCAACCGATCCCGGCAACGTCGCGCGCGACGGGACTGGCCGCAACAGTCCGTTTGCGGCAGCCCTCGTTCGGCATATCGCAACGGCCGGCATCACGATTGACGAGGTGATGCGCCGTGTCCGCGCCCAAGTGATCAAAGAGACGGGCAACAAGCAGACCCCGTGGTCAGAAGACCTTTTGTTAGAACAATTTTTCCTGAACGTACCAATCGCTATACCAAGGCCAGTCGCCAGCAGCACCAATGACGAGCCCGCACCAAAGGGAAGGCCGCAGGAACCGTCCTCGGGCGGACGAAAGCCGAGCGGAAGCTCGGGCAGCGGCGGCGGAAATGGCGGCGGCAACACCAAGCAGAGTGGCCCGCCGCCTGGCCTCGGGTTTGGCGTAGGTGGTGGCCTCTAGCCAATCGGTCCTTGATGCACCAGATCGAGCCAGCTCCAAGACGCTGGCGGCCGAACGTATGTCCAGCTTAGGTCGAGCGTCTGTTGAACCCTAACCCAGCGGGGGTGCGTCGCAATGCTGGCGGACTGCCAAAACATATGGGAACGTCAGTTGGCGGAGCGTGTTGCGAATTAGACACGCGCGCTATGGAACTTACTGCCGAACCGTTGAGGCGCGCGTTGCTTTCGACTACGCTTTTTAAAACCATTTTTTTATGTTGCTCGGGCTGATGCCCTATTTATTAAGTTGCGTGGAGTTTCGACATGCTGTCAGTTTTTCAAGTCTTCAAAGCCATTGGTCGCTTTGCGGTCCCACCGCTTGTTATCATTGGCGGTTTTGCCCAATGCGCTTTGGCACAATCCCAGTTCGAAGCCACCGTCATTACGTCACAAGGCAAAGCTGCCTCGGGCAATCTTGACGCCTTTATGAGTGACCAAATCGACACATACGCCACGGGCGCGTCAGCCGCAGCGCAGGGTCTCGGGCCTGCTGCAAAAGCGACCGGTCGCATTCGTCGAACAGAGCACGACGGCTTCTCGGCAAACCCGAATATTTTCGCCGGTAATAAGACTTACGGCGCTGAAATCAAGGAAGCATCAGGCTTCGGTTCACTTTCACTTGCCTCACCCGGGCTCATCTTCGGCGGTCACATCCGGTTCGGCATGATGGCTGGTGCGACCAACCTAACCGTCGAGAGCAAGCCAAACACCGCTAATCCCGCTCCGGCCAAAGGGTCCATTGGCAGCGCCGATATCGATTCGGCGATGTTTGGTGGAAGCGTGCTTTGGTACGGCGACATCGGCTACATTTCTGCGGCCGTCGTCGCGTTCACAGGCGACACGACGATGTCCGACAAATTCCTGCCCGGTGTCATCACGCGTTTTCAGCAGAGCAGTTCGGGCACCTCTAGCTCGCTCACGATCGGTCGGACGTTCCCGATCACGCCTGGCGACAATACCGTCAAACTCGACCTGCGCGGCAGCTATGGTTTTACCCGCGCCACCACATCGGCGCTTGACGCAAATCCGGCTCTCCCCGGGACAAGCTTGCTGTCATTCGAATATGAAACGTCCTCGTTGTCGTTCTCCCCGATGCTGTTTGCCGACCTCAAGGCGGGCGACGTCAACATCCGACCGTTCGTGCAGGGCACGGTCAGGAAATTGTTTGACTACACCAACAAGTCACGGGCTTACGGTGCGTTCATTCCCGGCACGGTTTACGGCAACTACGACGAGGCTCGACTATTTGGAACGATCGAGGCCGGCATTAACGCGAGCTACCAAAACTGGCAGTTCGGGCTCTCCGTTTACACGGAACAGTCGGATGACAGCGATACCATCGGCGGCAAAATTGGTGGATCGTACCAGTTCAACTGATCTTCGCTCCGCTGCATCGAGCTGGCGGAACATCCTTTCAAAGCGACCGCATCGAAAGGTGCGATCGCTTTCGTTTTGACAGAGCTGGTCGGGTTTCCTCAGTCGGCTCCGGGAACCGGCGCGCCGAGCGGTACGGCGACTGTCTGGTCAAACCCGCATGCGGGGCAGGATAGTGCGTACCATTCCCGGTGGGGTCGGGCCGAGCGATCGGCGATCTCGAGACAGGGCGACGCACACGTTGGACAATGGACCGGCTTGAACTCGTCTTCCCGCCAACTGCGGATCAGCACCATCAGATCAGCCACCGCAACCGGTTGCGCCACAACGTCCATCTGTCAGCCCCTTGAACGCTCACCACGTCGCCAGCCCGGCGACCAGTTACTGATAGCACGTCTCAGTGCCCTTCGAACGCGATCAGCGCGTGCGAGGAAATGCCGTGGCTCGCCAACAGCTTCACGCCGCCGAGTTCGGGCAAGTCAATCACGAACGCGCAGGCCACGACCGTGCCGCCGACCCGCGAGACGAGCTTGACGGCTGCTTCCGCCGTACCGCCCGTCGCAATCAGGTCGTCGACGATCAAAATGCGCTGACCTTTCTGAATGGCGTCTAAATGGATCTCGATCGTGTCGATTCCGTATTCCAAGGTGTACTGCTGGCCGATCGTCGTCCACGGCAGCTTGCCCTTCTT
>JBBRKD010000272.1:0-3881 GCA_038218255.1 Hyphomicrobiales bacterium
TGGTGTCGGACAATGGCAATGAAGTGACTCGTGTGTTTTGCCCCAAGTGCGGCAGCCCTATTTTGGGTCGCAATAGCGGCATGATTGGTTTTGTTACGATAACACTCGGGACACTCGACGAGTCTTCAGAGCTTCACCCGCGGGTCGTGGTTTTTGCTCGAAACCGAAAGACTTGGGACGTTATGGACGACGCACTTCCAACGTTTGACGCGCAACCGGATTGGAAGCCTGAAAAAGGGATCTGACCGCGACTTCGGCTTTGGGTCAAAAGCCGTCGCCACGCTCACCCCGCCAACGCCTCACCCGTCGATTGTCCAGGGAGGGGTGTGCCGAGGCGGATGATTTCCCAGTGGAGGGCGATGCCAGACTGGGCGAGCACGCGGGCGCGGACGGTTTCGCCCAGGCGCTCGATGTCCTCGGCGGTGGCGTTGTGGTCATTGATCAGGAAGTTGCAATGCATCTCGGAGACTTTCGCGCCGCCGACGCGCAAGCCCCGGCACCCTGCAGCGTCCACGAGTTTCCACGCGCTATGGCCGGGCGGGTTTTTGAACGTCGAGCCGCCGGTTTTTTCGCGCACGGGCTGGTGCTGCTCGCGGTAGGCCGAAACCTCCTCCATCTCGGCCAGGATCGCTGTGGGATCACCCGGCGAGCCTTGGAACGTCGCGCTGGTAAAAATCCAGTCGAGCGCAATCGCGCTGTGGCGATAGGTGAACCCCATGTCGGCGTGGGTGAGTTCGTGAATAGCGCCCGAGCGATCAACCGCGCGCGCTGAGACGAGCACGTCGGTCGTCTCGCGGCCATGCGCACCGGCGTTCATGCGCAATGCGCCGCCGATGGAGCCTGGGATCCCGCGATAGAACGCGAGGCCAGCGAGCCCTGCGTCGGCTGCCGCGCGGGCAAGTTTCTGGTCTGGCACGGCTGTGCCCGCGCGGATGCGATTGCCAGGCTCAACGGCGATGTCGGCAAAGCCTTTGCCGAGCCGGATGATGACGCCCTCAAAGCCGCCGTCGCGGACCAGCAGGTTCGAGCCGAGCCCGACGACGACGACCGGAACGTCTGCTGGAAGTGCTGCGAGGAACGCAGCAAGATCGGCTTCGTCTGATGGCGAAAACAGCACCTGCGCCGGGCCGCCGACGCGGAACCACGTGATGTCGGCCATCATCGCATTTGCCGTGAGGCGGCCGCGCAGGCTCGGCAGGCGCGCGCGCAGGTCACCCGTGAGGTCGGGCCACAGGGCGGGCGCACTCACGGCTGGCTCGCTCAGCAAGCTCACTGTGCGGCCTCGACGCCCAGCCATTCGGCCAGCGCGTGGGCCCATTCGGTGGAGCTGCCAGCGCCCATGAAGATCACGCTATCGCCCGAGCGGCCGTGACGGCGGAGCAGGGGCACGATCTCGCGCGCGCTGTCGATGGCGACGACCGGCTTGCCGGTGGCCGCGATCCCGCGCGCAAGGCTATGCTGGTCGATGCCGTCGATGGGGGTTTCGCCAGCGGAATACAGCGGGGCGACGATGACGCTGTCGGCGTCTTTAAAGCAGGCGCAAAAATCGCCGAACAGATCGCGGACGCGGGTGTAGCGGTGGGGTTCCACGATGGCGATGATGCGGCCACGCGCCGTCCCTTTGGCGGCTGCCAGCACGGCTGCGATTTCGGCTGGGTGGTGGCCGTAGTCGTCGTAAATCGTGAGGCCGTTCCAGGAGCCTGCGATCTGGAAGCGCCGTTTCACGCCGGAGAAATTCGCCAGCGAGGCCTTGATCTGGGCGTCGGGGATGCCAGCTTCGGCTGCGACCGCAATCGCTGCCAGCGCGTTCAGCGCATTGTGATGGCCGGGCAAGGTGAGGGGCCATGCCCGCAACTGGCGCGCGCCGCCTGCCACCCTCGGGCCGAGATCAGCGTCAAACAGCATCTCGCCACGGTCGAAGCAGATGCCCTTGAGCACGAGGTCGGCCGATGGCGAGGCACCATAAGTGAGGAGGCGGCGGCCGTCGCCGCGCAGGCCGAGCCGCTCGACCATGTCGCGGACGACTGGATGGTCGATGCAGGTCACGGCGAGCCCATAAAACGGGATGTTTTTATAAAACGCCTCGTATTCGCGGTGCATGTTCTCGACCGTCTTGAAATGATCGAGGTGCTCGGGATCGATGTTAGTCACAATGCCGATCTCGGTCGGCAGCTTCGTGAACGTGCCGTCACTTTCGTCGGCTTCTACGATCATCCACGGGCTTTGGCCAAGGCGCGCGTTCGAGCCCCAGGCGTTGATGATGCCGCCCGTGATGACGGTCGGGTCCTTTGCGTTTTCGGCGAAGATGTGGGCGATGAGGGATGTCGTCGTCGTATTGCCGTGGGTGCCGGTGACGGAGACGGTGCGATAGAGCCGCATCAGCTCGGCTAAGATTTCGGCGCGGCGCACGATCTGGAGGCCCTTGGCGCGGGCGGCCTCCAGCTCGGGGTTTGATGGTTTGACGGCGGTTGAAATCACGACCGTTCGCGCGCCGACGAGGTTGATCGCATCGTGCCCGACGAAGACCCGCACGCCTTTGGAACGTAGCCGCCGGACGTTGGCCGATTCCTTCTGGTCGCTGCCCTGGACTGCATATCCCTTGGCGAGCAAGATCTCAGCGATGGCGCTCATGCCGATGCCGCCGATGCCAATGATGTGGAAAGTGCCGACGTCGGTTGGCATTTGCATGGGTCGTGGGTCTCCAGCTTCGGGGGTCGATCAACCGGCCTTAGCGTGTTTGAACATGTTGGCGCGCGCCTGCGCGTCCATTTCGGCTTTGAACGGGAACTTGTCTTTCAAGACGGCTGCGCGCTGTGCTGCGGGGCGCGCTGAGATCTCGTCCGTCAGGCGCTTGAGGTTGGGGAACTTCGACCAGGCCGCATCGTCAAGCACGAACGGCACCATGCGTGCCCAGCCCCACACCGCCATGTCGACGATCGTGTAGGTGTCGCCCAGCATGTATCTGTGGCTGGCAAGGCGCTCGTCGAGCACGGCAAAGTGGCGCTCGGCTTCATAGCGGTAGCGGTCTTGAGCGTAGGGGAGTTTTTCGGTGGCGAACCTGCTGAAATGCACAGCTTGGCCGCTGAACGGGCCGACGCCGGTTGCAACAAACATCAGCCAGGACAAAAGTTCGCCGCGCTGCGTTGGGCTTGCGGGCAAAAATTTTCCAGACTTTTCAGCGAGATAAAGCAGGATCGCATTGCTGTCGAACACGATGGTTCCAGCGTCATCGATGACGGGGACTTTGGCGTTGGGGTTCAGCGCGACGAGGGCAGATGCGAATTGCTCGCCCTTGCGGGTGTCGACGGGGATCGCCTCATACGGCAACCCTGCTTCTTCCAGGAAGAGGGCGACCTTGGTCGGATTGGGCGAGCCGTTGAAGTAGAATTTCAGCATCTGATTGTCCTTTAAAGATCCGGTCCAACGGGAAATTATGCTGGCTTTTTTGCTGCCGTCACCAGCGCGATGACCACATCCGCCAGCCGGTCGACAGCGTCGGGGCGGCCCTGCGCCTTGGCAGCAAGGGCTGCCGTGTTGAGCGCCCCGGGCCGTGCCATCAACGCTTCAATCTCGGCTGCCAACCGTTCCGCTGACAGATCCTTTTGTTCGATACACCAAGCGCCACCCGATTCGGCAAGCCGTTGCGCATTATGCAGCTGATCGTTGTCGAGGGAATGTGGCAACGGCACCAGGATCGACGGGCGGCCGATGACTGTCAGTTCCGCGACAGTCGAAGCGCCAGCGCGGCCGAGCACGAGGTGACTGTCCGACATGCGGGCTGGCAAATCCTTGAAGAAGGCTGCGACCTCGGCGGTGATGCCGCTGGCGGCATAGGCAGCCTTCACGCGGGCGATGTCTTCTTGCCGGGCCTGCTGGGCGAT
>JBBRKD010000273.1:0-3881 GCA_038218255.1 Hyphomicrobiales bacterium
GATCTGGGGGCTTTGGGACACCCTGCTGTTTGCCGTCGTGGGCGTCATCGCCTGGCTCTTTCACGAAAAATTCGGCAGCGGTATTCGCAATACGATTGCGGCGGGCACACTGCTTTGGCTGACGATCTTCTGCATCTTCTGGCTCGCTACATGGAATATGAACCTGACAGTGACGCACGTGCCGCTGGTCGCGCTTCCGCTGGCTTGGATCGAGATGGTGGTGGTGGTCGCGATCCTGGAGCGGGCATGGCCGCACTTGAGATTAAAGCCGCGAGCCTAGCCACGGACGGTAATGATGCGAAACCGACCACAGTGCTAACGGTCGGCGCAATGCACTCTATCGACCCATAGCTGCCCGTCATCAATGACTTTGGAAGCGTCAGCTTATGGTCCGATCGCGGCCTTGCGATCAGCCTTCCCTCCCCGCCTACCTCTTCCGCAACCGGAACACCGCCTTTTCCCCCAGCAAGTTCTGCATCGAAAGCGTGGACCCGATGGGCAGCCTACGGCCGGTGGAATTGAAGGCGACGGCCTGCTCGACTTTCGCGTCCACGTCGCGGCACAGGTTCACGAAATCGGCAATGGTGCACAGATGCGCGTCGGGCGTCGCATACCATTGCTCAGGCAGGTTCTTAGTGATCGGCATCCGGCCCGTCAGCAGCAGGTCGCGGCGGATTTTCCAATGGCCGAAGTTGGGGAACGAGACGATGGCGTGCTTGCCGATCCGCAGCAGATTTTCGAGCACGGTCTTGGGATAGCGCGTCGCCTGGATCGTGAGGCTCAAGATTGCGTAATCAAACGCTTGGTCCGGGTAATCGGCAAGATCGCTGTCCGCGTCGCCCTGGATGACGGAGAGGCCGCGCGCGACGGCGGCGTTCACGCCCTCGCGCGAGATTTCAACGCCGCGGCCGTCCACGCTCTTCGTCTCAGCCAGCAGATGCAGCAGCGCGCCGTCCCCGCAGCCGACGTCCAGCACACGCGAGTTGGGCGCCACCATCTCGGCGATGAACACATGGTCCACGCGGGGTTGAGTGTAGGTGAGGGGCAATTGCGATTCAGCGTTCGTCATGTGGCGTCTACGTCAGCCCCCGCTTTTTAGCGGCCGCCGACATGAAGCCGCGGATGGTGTTGAAGAACACCGGCTCATCCAGCAGGAACGCATCATGGCCACGGTCGCTATCAATATCGACGAAGCTGACGTTGGCGGCCACAGCGTTCAGCGCACGCACAATCGCTCGGCTCTCGCGCGTCGGATACAGCCAATCGGACGTGAACGACACCACGCAGAACCGCGTGCGCGTGCCGCGAAACGCATTGGCGAGCACCTCGCCGTGTTCAGCCGCCATGTCGAAATAGTCCATCGCCCGGGTGATATAGAGATAGCTGTTGGCGTCGAACCGGTCGACGAACGTCGAGCCCTGATGGCGCAGATAGCTTTCCACCTGGAAATCGGCGTTGAACGAGAACGTGAGCCCTGAGCGGTCCTGCAGGTTGCGGCCGAACTTTTTCTGCAGGGCGTCTTCCGACAGATAGGTGATATGGGCGGCCATACGCGCAACCGATAGGCCATTGCGAGGCACCTTGCCTGCCGCGTCATAGCGCCCCGCGCACCAATCGGGGTCTGCCATCACCGCCTGCCGGCCTACTTCGTGGAAGGCGATGTTTTGCGCCGAATGGCGGGCCGCCGTCGCGATCGGCACGGCGGCAAACACGCGGTCCTTGTAGCGGGCCGCCCATTCAAGCACCTGCATCCCGCCCATTGAGCCACCAACGACGGCAAACAACTGGCCGATGCCGAGATGGTCGATCAGGCGGGCTTGGGCGTTCACCATGTCGCCGATCGTGATGACCGGGAAATCGACACCGTACGGTTTTCCCGTTTCGGGATTGATCGAGGCTGGGCCGGTCGATCCCATACAGCCACCTAAGATATTGGAACAGATGACGAAAAAGCGGTCCGTATCAACGGGTTTCCCGGGGCCAATGAGGGTTTCCCACCAGCCGGGCTTTCCGGTGATGGGGTTGTTGTTCGCCACATGTTGATCGCCTGTCAGCGCATGACACACCAGGATCGCGTTCGACTTGTCAGCGTTGAGCGTCCCGTACGTGTTGTAGGCGATCTGGAACGGGCTCAGCAGGCGCTGGCAGTCGAGCCTCAACGGCGCGTCGGCCGCAAAGCGCGCGATCTGGCTCGACGGCGTCTCAACTTCGGTATGGGCTGCACGGTCTGGCTGATTTGCGGCCGCGAGCGCACCGGGAGAAAAATTCGTGTGTGGTACCGCCACGCCAACTCACCCTCGTGTCGTCTGTGTCGTTCGTTTCGCGTTCACTTTGGGGTAGGCACTCGGCAGGCCAAGTCAATCTTTTCTTTGATTTCGCCGCACCGCGAGCCTATCACACACGTCCAGTGTTTGGGCCGGATCGGGCGCGTTGCGCCATGCCGCCCGAGTTGACCCGTCAGAAGAGACCCCGATGGCTGCAACTGCGCCCGTGCCGAAGCCCGGCATCCTCAATATCGACCTTTATGTCCCCGGTGAGAGCCACCTTCCATCCGGCGTCAAGCCAATCAAGCTGTCGTCGAACGAGACCCCGCTCGGGGCTAGTCCGAAGGCCATCGCGGCTTACCGTGAGGCCGCCGCGACACTCGAGCGCTATCCCGACGGCGGCGCGACCGCGCTGCGGCGGGCGATCGGGGCCCGATATGGTCTTGATCCGGCGCGGATCGTCTGCGGCAACGGCTCAGACGAACTCCTCTCGCTACTGGCACATGCCTACCTCGGGCCGGGCGATGAGGCGATCTACACGGAGCACGGGTTCCTCGTGTACCGCATTGCCATCCTCGCCAACGGGGCAACGCCGGTGATCGCGCCCGAGCGCGACCTGATCACGGACGTGGATGCCATTCTCGCGCGCGTCACGCCCCGCACGAAGATGGTTTTCCTCGCCAATCCGAACAATCCGACCGGGACCTACATCGGGATCGAGCAGGTCCGCCGCCTGCGCCAGGGTCTGCCCGAACACGTCATCCTGGTCATGGACGGCGCCTATGCGGAATACGTCAAGGCGAATGACTTTGAGGCCGGGATCGAGCTTGTCGCCACCACCTCAAATACGGTCATGACCCGCACGTTTTCCAAAATTTACGGGCTTGCCGCGCTCCGGCTCGGCTGGGCGTATGCGCCGCTTGCGATCTGCGATGTGCTCAATCGCATGCGGGGTCCGTTCAACATCTCGCACCCCGGCATCGTGGCTGGCGTTGCTGCGATGGAGGATACGGCCCACATCGATGCGGCCGCCGCCCACAACGATCGCTGGCTGCCTTGGCTCAGCGAACAGGCTCAGGCATTAGGTCTCCGCGTCACACCAAGCGTTGGCAACTTCCTACTATTGCATTTCAAGCCATCGGGCGTTCACACGGCGGCTGCCGCCGACGCGTACTTGAAATCGCAGGGCATCATCGTGCGCCGGGTGGTCGGATATGGCCTGCCCGATGCGCTCCGCGTCACGGTCGGGAGCGAGAGCGACAATCGCGCTGTCATCGATGCGCTCGCCACGTTTCTCGGCAAGCGGGCCACATGAGCCCGCGCGCGGCTAGCCCCATGTTTGACCGCGTGGCCCTGATCGGGATTGGCCTCATCGGCTCGTCCATCAGCCATGCGTGCCGTCGCGCGGGACTTGCGAGTGAGATCGTTGGCAGCGCGCGAACGGCGGCCACGGTCGATACGGCACTCCGGCTCGGCATCATCGACGAGGGGTTTACGTCTGCAGCCGACGCCGTGCGCGGTGCCGACCTCGTTATTCTGTGCGTGCCCGTCGGCTTATGCGGGGCGATTGCCGCCGAGATTGCGCCAACGCTCGCGCCGGGTGCCATTGTCACCGAT
>JBBRKD010000274.1:0-3879 GCA_038218255.1 Hyphomicrobiales bacterium
TTGGTCACCCGAAAGCTGTCCTTCGCACGGTCGACCAGCGGATGACCGTTCGCGCCACCCATCGCGGCCGCAGAGATTCCCAAACTAAACGCCTCACCTCGGACGTTCGCGATGAACTTCGGTCAGTTTCGCGCGGTATGAAAGGTGATCGCGTACCCATCGGGATCGCTGGTGACGAAGAACCGACCGAAAGGGCCGTCAGCGAGCGGGGCGAGGATCGCGCCGCCCCGCTTGACGATGAGATCGTGGAGCGCATCGGCGTCGGCGCATGCAATCCAGAGCACCATGCCGACACCGAGTGGCCCTGCCTCAGGAAGCGTATGCAGAGGCTCACGCAGTGCCAACGGAATCGGCTCGGTCTTGAAAATGATCGCGCCGGGAGGACAGTGCGGCGAGGCTTCGAAACCGAAGATTTCGAGGTAAAACTTGCGGGAGGCGGCTAGGTCGCGTACTTGCAAGGCAATGAAGTCTGGACCGATTGGCGTTGTCATGGAAACTCCTGTCGATTAATATAAGTGACCTGATATTAATGTAAGGAGGCTGATATGTCAACAGTGAAGCAAGCGCCTCGGAGCGGAACCGACTGGGTCGGCTACAACCTGAAGATCACGCAACATCGATTGAGGCAACGTCTGGATGCCGAACTCGCCCGGCTCGGCATCACGGCATCGCAGAACGCAGTCCTGCTTGCCGTCTCCGGCAATCCGCGGATCTCGAATGCCGAGTTGGCTCGCGCTGCGTTCGTGACGCCGCAGACCATGCAGGCGATTCTGGTCAATCTCGAACGCGGAGGTCTGATCGTGCGTAGCCCGCATCCCGGGCATGGCCGGGTCATCATGACCGAGCTGACGATGGCCGGCCAACAGGCCGTCGCCGAGGGCGCGAGAGCTGCCGACGTTGTGGAACGCCAGATGCTCTCCACGCTCTCAGCCGAAGATGCCCGCGTTCTTTGCGAGTTGCTCAAGCGATGCGCCACCGCCCTGGACGGCGGGCCACCACCTCGCCCACCCCTCAAAAAACCATCCCGCCCGACACATCGATCGTCGTCCCGGTAACCCATCCAGCGTCGTCCGAAACCGCAAAGGCCACCGCAGCGCCGATGTCCATCGGCATGCCCACCCGACCTAGTGGTGTCTTGCCAACCAGGAAGTCGGTCATGCCTTTGGCGGATTCGGCGTTGCCTTCGGTGTTCACGAATCCCGGGGCGATGCCGACGACGCGGATGCGGCGCGGGCCGAGCTCCATCGCCAGCGACCGTGTCAGCGTGTCGACCGCGCCCTTGGTTGCACAGTAGACGTGCACCACCGGGTAGGGGCTCTGGGCCAGGCCGGAACTGATGTTGACGATGACGCCCCCGGCCGGCAGCACGCGGGCCGCTGCCTGCGTGGTCAGCAACAGGCCGCGCACGTTGAGCGCAAAGTGCGCGTCGAAGCTCTCCGCTGTCAGCGAGTCGAGTGAATCGGGCAGGTAGATGCCGGCGTTGTTGACCAGGATGTCGAGCCGACCGAAGTGCGCCACGGCGGCGTCGATGAGCGGCTGAATCTGCGCCGGTTGCGAGATGTCGGCCTTGACCGCAAAAGCCCGGCCGCCGGCCGCCGTGATGCGTTGCACCACCACGTCGGCATCCGCTGCGCTGCGCGAGTAGTTGATGACGACTGCGGCGCCGTCGGCGGCCAGGCGCTCGGCGATGCCGGCACCGATGCCTTTGGATGACCCGGTGACGAGTGCCACTTTGTTGGTGAAATTGGACATGGAGGTGTTCCTGATGTTGTGGATGATGAAGCGACCGGCGAGGGCCGCCGAACAGCCACGATAGCCACAACACTCCAGCAGATAAAGGGGGTTGACCGGGATGTGGCGTGAAGCCGCGCTTCATAATGCGCCGATGTCTTCTCCGGATCTGCTGGCACCCATTGCGGCCTTCGCGCGTGTAGCGCACCACGCCAGCTTCACGCGGGCCGCGGCCGAACTCGGCGTTTCGCCATCGGCGCTGTCGCAAACGCTGCGCAAGCTTGAGCGCAGCCTGGGCGTGCGCCTGCTCGACCGCTCCACGCGACGCGTCGGCGTGACAGAACTCGGCCAGCGCTTTCTGGCGCAGGCCCAGCCTGGGTTGGCATCGCTGGCGGTCGCTATCGAGGGCCTGAATGAATCGCGCGACAAGCCGTCCGGGCTGCTGCGGTTGAATCTGTCGCGCACCGCTGCGGACATCGTGGTCATGCCGCATCTGACGGATTTCCTCGACGCATACCCGGACATCACGCTGGAGATGCATTGCGACAACGCGCTGCTCGACATCGTTGGCGGCGGCTTCGACGCCGGCATCCGCCTGGGCGAAAACCTGGCGCAGGATGTGGTGGCCGTGCCGCTGGGCGGGCGGCAGCGCATCGCCACCGTGGCATCAAAGCGTTATCTGGCGGGGCGCGCGTTGCCACGTGTGCCGCAGGATCTGGTCGACCATCGCTGCCTCAATGCCCGTCTGGGCAGCGGGATCTACCGTTGGGAGTTCTCGCAAAAGGGGCGCGATATCGACATCGAGGTCAAGGGGCCGCTGATCTCGAACGATGGCGACACCCTGCTCGCCGCCGTGCGCGCGGGCGCTGGCATCGCTTGCGCATTCGAGGTTCAGGTGCAAGACGACATCGCCGCAGGCAGCCTGGTGCCGCTGCTGAAATCATGGTGGCCGACTTTCCCCGGCTTTTATCTGTACCACCCAAGCCGGACCCACGTGCCGCGCAAACTGCGCGTCTTTATCGACTTTATGCAGAGGTGTTTGAAACCGTGAATCCCATCATCCCCCCTGAAGAGAACACGCCCGGCATCGACGCACGCCGCGTCAAGCGCCGGCGTTGGTTGCGGTTGAGTGCAAAAGCGCTGCACGATATTGCGGCTATCGGTTTCGGCGGCGGGCTGGCCGCTTGCCTCGTCATCAATTGGCTGTCGGGTCGAGTGTCATCCTCGGAATTCTCAGGCTTGCGGCATGCCTACTCCGCGATCGCGCAGTACGTAATCATCCCGTCGATGGCGGTGGTCGTGGTCAGCGGGCTGATCGCCCTGGCCGCCACCCGCGCCTACATGGACGCAGGCTGGGCCTGGGTCAAGGCGCTGCTGGGGCTGAGTGTGTTCGAAGCCACGCTGGTGGTGGTCGGCTCGAGCAGCAATCAGGCCGAGCTCGTGGCGGCCGCCGCGAACCCGACTGTGCTCGATGCGCTGCTGCGTGCCGAACGCAACACGTTGTGGCTGCTGATAGCGGTCAGCGTCGTCAATGTCGTGCTCGCCGTGTGGCGGCCGCGCTTGACGGTGACGATTCGTTGAGGCTCGCGCGCATGTTGAAGAACGGTCTCGCACAACGGTTCCTGTTCACCGGCTGCAATCAGACCGCGAGGCAGGCGCGAAAAAGATTTGTCGTTGGCTTCACTGCCAAAGGGAAGTAGTGACAACGCTTCCTGTTTGCCCGTTGATGCTGACCAGCAGTGGCTCGGACACCTTGTTCGGCACAGCGGGTCGCGTGCCGACGAATACAGGGAACGGTCCGTCTGCCAGGATCTGTTTGACGAGAAAGCGGTCCAGACCCGTGTCTGCTTTCCAGATGATGTCTCCCGCTGTCGTCACCCGCGCCACCATCAGCGTCGCTTGATAGGCGGAGCTTGCGCTGTAAACCATCAGGAAGCTGTCGGGTGACGAAAGGCGAATCGGCTGCGACTCCGGGCCGGAATTGATGAACGCTGCGTTGAAGTATTCGTTGGCTGACAGCGCGGTGGTGCCGAGGATCTGCCGATTCCCTCTCTCTAGCTCCGGACCCAGCTGTCCCTCGTACATGCGTCGCACGACCTTGGCGTTTTCCGCGCGATTGACAGGCTGCAACCACGACTTCGGCTTGTA
>JBBRKD010000275.1:0-3876 GCA_038218255.1 Hyphomicrobiales bacterium
CAGGTGGTCGCTGCGTCTTGACAACCAGCTCACGCTCGAACTGCCGCCCGAAAGCGAGGCGAGCGCGCTGGCCGATCTGCTCGCCGATGCCGGAACGCGCGCCCTCCTGGAGCGAGCCGATACGGTGATCGACCTGCGGGCGAAGAGCCGCATCGCGCTGCGCCCGCAACAGGGAGGCTGAGGGCATGTTCGGACACACGCGCGGCCGCCTGATCGGAACGCTTGACATCGGCACGAGCAAGATCGTTTGCCTGATCTGCGACGTGTCGGGCAGCGATCGGGAGCCAGAGATCCGCGTTGTCGGGCTTGGCCATCAACGCTCGCGCGGCATGAAAGGTGGTGTCGTATCCGATCCAGCTGCGCTCGAAGCAGCCGTCCGCTCGGCCGTTGGGACCGCCGAGCGCGCATGCGGGGTCACGCTCGAGGAAGTCTACGTTGCCATCACCTGCGGACGTCTGAGATCGAAGATATTCACGGCCCATGCCGACGTGGGGCCCAGCGGCGTCTCATCTGACGACATCAAGCGACTTGTATCGGGCGCACAGGCCTTTTGCGAACGCGACGGCCGCGCGCTAGTCCACCTGAACCGCCATCGTTATCGGCTCGATGGCGTCGACGTCGGTGATGCGCCCCGTGGCATGGCAGCGTCTCGCCTCAGCGCCGACATGCACGCCGTTGTCGCCGATGCCGGCGCGGTGCAAAATCTCGTGCAGGTCGTCGAGCGCTGCCATTTGAAGGTCGCGGGCTGCATCGCGGCCCCCTATGCGAGTGCTCTTTCTGTCACAACGGCCGATGAGCGTCGGCTTGGCGTGACCGTCGTGGATTTGGGCGGCGGCACGTCCAGTTGGGCGGCTTTCAGCGGTGGTGACGTGTCGGCCATCGGAGTTTTGCCGACCGGCGGGCACCACTTAACCTTTGAAATTGCACAAAATCTGCACGCTAGCCTTGCAGAGGCCGAGCGAATCAAAACGCTTTACGCTAGTATGATCAACGCGAGGTCGGACGTCGGTGACCGGTTTTCATATGAGCGGGCGGGTGAAACCGAGGGCGCTCACGCGATGACCCGGGCGCAGTTGTCCGTGATTGTGCGTGCCCGGATGGAGACGGTTTTGTTGGCGCTGCGCGCAAAACTCGACGAGGCCGGAGCAAGTCCTGGCCCTGTCGTGTTGACGGGTGGGGCCAGCCAGTTGGTCGGGCTCGCGGAGGCGGCGGCTCGCGGCCTGGGTCGCCCGGTTAGGCTTGGTCGACCACGGCTCGTCGCGGGGCTAATGGTTGCGGGGCTGACGTCTGTATCGGATCAACCAGCGTTCGCAGCTGGAATTGGACTGGGGTTGGCGGTCGGCGCGCAATCGGTGGACAGCTTGCCGGGGGTTGAAGCGACAGAGCCTGGGTATCTGGGCCGCTTTGGCCGTTGGATCGGGAGTGGGTTCGGGGCGGGGTGATGTGAGGCGTTGGTGTTGAGCGTGTGGGTGTGCGTATCGCGGGGGCGGGACAGGCCGGGACAGGCCAGTTGCGTCATAAGCCTGGAACGGAACGCCGATGAGCATCAACCTGCAATTGCCGAAGTTGACAGACCTGAGGCCGCGCCTGTCGGTGATTGGCGTCGGCGGGGCCGGCTGCAATGCCATCAACAACATGATCGCGGCCGGTTTGACCGGCGTTGAATTCATCGTCGCTAACACGGACGCCCAGGCCCTGGCGACGTCAAGCGCGGAACACCGCGTCCAGCTGGGGATCAACCTCACTGAAGGGCTAGGCGCTGGTTCCAAGCCCGAGATCGGGGAAGCTGCAGCCGAAGAGGCCATTGACGACCTCCGTGCGCAGATCGCCGGCTCGCATATGGTCTTTATCGCCGCCGGCATGGGCGGTGGAACGGGAACCGGCGCTGCGGCTGTCATCGCACGCACAGCGCAGGAACTGGGCATCCTCACGGTCGGGATCGTCACGAAGCAATTCCTGTTCGAGGGCACGCGGCGCATGCGCATCGCCGACATCGGCGTCGCGGAATTGAAACGACATGTCGACACCTTGATCGTCATTCCCAACCAGAACCTGTTTCGGGTCGCCAACGACCGAACCACCTTCGCCGAAGCGTTCATTCTGGCCGACCAGGTGCTCTATTCGGGCGTTGCCTGCATCGTGGATTTGATCATCAAAGAGGGTCTGATCAACCTCGATTTCGCCGACGTGCGCACCGTCATGAGCGGCATGGGCACAGCGATGATGGGCACAGGCGAAGCCTCGGGCGAACGCCGCGCCATCATGGCCGCCGAGGAGGCGATCGCCAATCCGCTGCTCGATGACGTATCGCTGAAGGGCGCGCGCGGGCTGTTGCTGTCGATCAGCGGCGGTCGCGATCTGACGCTCTATGAGGTCGACGAGGCGGCCTCCCGCGTCCGCGAGGAGGTCGATCCAGATGCAAACATTATTGTCGGCGCGACGTTCGATGAAAGTCTTGGCGACCGCGTCCGTGTGTCGATCGTCGCGTCGGGCATGGCGCGTCAAGCCGAGCCCACGCGTGAGTTTCCAGCCCGATCAGCCCCTGCACGCGCTGAGCCAGCGGTGCAAATATACGCCCCTCATCCTCATCCAGCGCAGTCAACGCCGGTGAGCGAACCGCGCGGTCAGCGACCCGCACAGGCGACGCAGCCAGTATCCGGCGAGATCGAGGACATGCAACGGCGCTTGTCGGCCGCGATGCAGCCGCCCGAAGCCGTGGCTGCGCCCGGCCCCTCGTTGTGGCAAGCGCCGGGTAACGTCACGATCGAGGAAGCGCCCCGTCGGGAGCCAAAGCCCGTGCACCCGCAAACGACCGTGAGCCGAAGCCACGACGCACCCTCTGGTTTTGCGCACGCTGCGGCCACGCCGCCAACGTTCACACCCGAGATGCCGACCGAAATTCGAAGGCCAGCCCGGCGCGTGCCTGACCTGGAGGAATTTCCCCCCCACGCTCAGAACGAGTACCGCGCGCGCACGCAGTCTGGCCACGACCAGGGCCAGCAGCCTGACCCATCCGCGCGCCGTCCGGGCCTGTTCGAACGGCTCGCCGGTCTTGGCCGACGCACAGATGATTCGCGCGAATCGAAGAAAGAGGGCACACACCCCACGCTTTCCGCTCAGATGCCGCGCGCCAGCTCAGAAGGTCAGCCCCGACCGCGGCCAGGATCCAGCGGCGATCGGGCATCGCAAGGCTCCACGCCAACGAGCGATCAACCTTCTGAAATACCTGGATTTTTGTCACGAGACCGGCGCTAATTTGCGTAAGTTTTGCGACCAGATAACGGCCTCATCGGGAGGTGTGTTTGTGCGGTAACAGAGTGTAAAGAACCGTGATTTGTCCCCGCTTCCGAACGGTGCGTATCATTGTCACGTTAACAGTTGGTGATGCTTCCCAGTGCCGCAATCCCGTCGCGAAGTTTTGATCACGCAGATCGCTTTGCAACGTGTGAATTAGGGCCTTACCGCAGGGGCGGTTGATGCGGGACATCGCATCATCACTGGGACTTATGTGACTTTAAGGTGGTTTTTGCTGGGGGGGTCCTGGCGCTGGCCATGCAGATCGCATCGAGGGAAAAGCGCAGGATGTCGAACAGATTTATCGGCGCGCGACAAACAACGATAGCCCGCGAGATCGAGTTGATGGGTACGGGGGTCCATAGTGGTGCTCCCGTGGCGCTCATTCTCCATCCCGCCGAAGCCGACACCGGCTTCAAGTTTATCGTCACGAAGCGCGGCCGGTTGGTTGCCGAGATCGCAGCCCACGTCGAAAACGTCAAAAGTCTCACACTCTGTACCGTTCTGGGCAATGACGCTGGCATCACAATCAGCACGGTCGAGCATCTGCTCGCAGCCCTCCGCGGCCTCTCGATCGACAAC
>JBBRKD010000276.1:0-3858 GCA_038218255.1 Hyphomicrobiales bacterium
CATCACCCACGCAAGGCGAATGTGCATGAAGCTGGCTGCGATCAGCCCTCGCAAACGTCGCTTCTGCACCATCGCGTTCTGAAAGCGGTATTACCGCACCGTCCCGCATCCCAGCCGTAAGCGGTCGCACCGCAATACAGCTGTCACGTTGACCTTAAATGGTTGACAGCCGTTGGTGCGATATCAGCGGGTTACGATTGACCTTAAAAGCGGAATTGACCTTAAATACCGGACAAATCGCTTGAGTAATTGACCATAAAGGCGGACAGTCTTGCTATGGCAAACCCCGAGCAACCGATGAGCGCGGAGGATGCAGACGAAGCGGATTGGGCAGAAGCACGCCGGCGCGCAAGTGTCGTTGCCAGGACGCTGGATGACGTCGACGGGCCGGCGCGGCTGACCCCGGCAGAGGCGAGTACTCTCCTTGGGGTTAGCCGAACCACGATCTACGAATGGCGCGCCCGTTACAACGCCGATCGACGCGTATCTTCGTTGCTGCCGAAGCAAAAGGGCCGACCAACCGGCAAGAGGCCATTGGACGCCCGCGTCAACGCGATCATCTCGGAGTTCATCGACACATTCTACCTGACCAGTGAAAAGCCAAGATTGAGTGATCTGGTAGGACGCATCCATACTGCCTGCCACAACGCCGGTCTGGCGAAGCCGGCGTGGCGAACGGTGAAACGGCGGATCGGCGACCTTGATCTACGCAATGCCACACTTCGCCGGGAGGGAGTCGCCGCCGCCATCGCGCTCGATCCGGCTGTTGGCAGCTATTCGGCTGCCTTGCCGCTCGACGTGGTTCAAATCGACCATACTGTCGTCGACGTCTTCATTGTTGATGAGATCAGCCGGCAGGTCATCGACCGGCCTGTGCTGACGTTGGCGATCGATGTCTGCACCCGGATGGTCACCGGCTATTATGTCGGGCTCGACGATCCATCAACGACCCGGACCGGCGTCACCTTTGCGCACTCGGTGTTCGAGAAGGACAAATGGCTGGCAGACCGCAAACTGGAACTGCCCTGGCCAGTCGCTGGCCTGCCGAGGAGCGTTCATGTCGACAACGGTTCCGATTTCCGGGGCCATGATTTCACCCGCGCACTGGAAGATTTCGGCGTCAAGGTCATTCACCGGCCAATCGCCCGGCCGCACTATGGCGGGCACATCGAACGCCTCATCGGAACGACCATGGGCGCCCTGCATTTGTTGCCCGGATCAACATTCTCGAACGATCAGAAACGCGGGGGGTACCCGTCGGAAGCCCGTGCAACCCTGACGCTGAAGGAACTCGATGCTTGGCTGGCATACGAAATCCTCGGCAAATATCACAATCGGGTTCACTCGGCGCTGAAGCGGCCGCCTGCTGCGGTATGGGCCGAACTTGCACCCGCGGCGCGGCTGCGCATGCCCAGCGATCGCATGGCGTTCCTGGTGCATCTACTACCCTCACAATGGCGCCTCGTCCGCCGGGACGGTGTTCACCTGTTCGGCATCCGATACTGGTCAGACGCCCTGACAAAGTTCATCGGGCGCGACATCGGCAAGCTCCAGGTTCGCTATGACCCACGCGATCTTTCGAGCGCCTACGTCCGGCTACCGGGCGAAGACCGATACGTTGAGGCTAACTACGCCGATACACGGCGCGCGCCGGTGACGCTGTGGGAGCTCCGGCGTGTCACGGGGCGTCTGACAGCCCACGGGCGACGCGAAGCCAATGAAGACCTCATTTTCAAAAGTATCGATGCCCAACGCGCGATCGAGGATGCTGCGGTTGCGAGGACGAAGTCGGCACGCAAAGCTGTCGCTGTGCGGCCACCCTTGCCGTCAAAGCCCGGCAACGAGACCATCGATCTGGGCACCATCGATTCAAGCGATCCCGCTTTGCAGACATTTTCGATGGAGATGATGGATGATCCAAGGCGAAGGCGCTGAGAACGGACCGGCGAATTGGATCGAGGCCGCAACCGACGACCAGCGCATACTCTACACACGCGCTGACAAATGGGTGAACTACCCTCGTGCCGCCGCCGTCCTCGATCGGATGGACGAACTGGTGCGGTGGCCGCGCAATAGTCGCATGCCGAGTCTGTTGGTCATCGGCGAATCCGGAATAGGCAAGACCCAGATTGTTCGGCGCTTTGCCAGCTTGCACCCCGAGTATTTCGACGAGCCAAGCCAGAAGCTCACCCGACCAGTTGTCATCATTCAGATGCAATCAGCACCGTCGGACCGGGTGTTCTACGTTGCATTGTTGCACGCCATCGGCGCCGTCCACGGACCACGTATCGCCACAGCCGATGCAATGTTCATGGCGGTTCGCCTGTATCGCGAGATCGGCGTGCGCATGATCGTGTTCGACGAGGCCCACAACATGCTCGCCGGCTCGTTCAGGGAGCAGCGACGGGTTCTGACGCAACTACGCTGGTTCTCCAACGAACTGTCGATCAGCCTTGTTTGCCTAGGGGTCGATACCGCCCGCGAGGCGCTGGCTTCCGACACGCAACTGGCGCGAAGGTTCGGCATGATCCACTTGGCACCCTGGATACCCGACGCTGACTTCAAGGGCTTGATCGCCACGATCATTCGTCATCTGCCACTCGTCGCGCCGTCGGTGCTGGACACGGCGGCATTGCAGTCGATCATTCGGGTAACGCGCGGCAACACGGCGCGCATCTTCGATATGATGGCGGACTTGACGGTCCGCGCGATCGTCTCGGGCACGGAGTGCATCACCGCTGACGCGATTGAACACTGGCAACCGTCACTGCGCGAACAAAGCCTGGTGACGTAGGATTTCGAGCGATGCTGCTTGTCTCGAGACGCCCGGGCCGCCTGCCGATCGTTCCAGCGCCAGAAACGGACGAGTTGATGTCCTCATGGCTGAAACGAGTCGCCGCCGCCTACAAGACGAAGCCCGGTGCGCTTTTGCAGCAGTTGGGGACCACCGAGACGGACCCCGCGACCTTCGACTGGAAGGCTCGACCGTCGGACATCGACCTGGTTGCGGCAGCGCTCGGGACTGACAAGTTGGATCTTGTCCGGCGCAGCTTTGTTGGCATACCCAAGGCCGGGCTGATGTTCGTCTCGCTCGGCTCGCCTGCCAAATCATGTAGCTCCTGCAGCGCAGAATTTGCACGGAGGGGATTGAGCAGCGTCGTCCTTCACCGATGGAAACTCGCCGTCGCGCAAGAATGCGGCCGATGCGGAGGAAGGCTGTCTACAGCGCTGCATCCTCGAAGCAAATCTCGACACAGTCCGTTGCTGACGGGCCATGACGACGAAATCTTCGACGATGTTTTGAACGTTCTCGCAATGGCGATGTACGACCATGCCGAGGCACCGGTCGTGGAACGCCTGTTTCGTGCCGTCTCGTCGCGAGTGCGCTGGCCAACAGCGCGCCGGGCCGCGCAGCCCGGCAGCGCCTGGGCGAATGGACCTGCAATCATGTGGCGTGCTTGGAATCACGGTAAAACTGGCGTCGAGCGAGCGACTCCCTGCCGGCTCAACAATCGGAATTTTGCTGCGTGGCCGGAAAATACCCAGATGATTGCTGCTGCAGCCATCAAGCAACTTGCATGCGGGCCCGCTGAAATATGGTCTGATCTGAGGAGACTTGGGTTGATTGAAATCGGTGACACCACGGTCGGTCGCAGGTTGTTCAGGGCCTAGAAATTGACCCTAAAACCGGATTCAGGCTTTTAAGGTCAATCCGACAATCCCGTTGCAATATGGCCTGCTGGCAGCAGCGGTCATTTTACCCTGCGCGTTGATCGCCATCGTCCCAGGCGCCCGCCGCTTTGCGCTGGTGCTGGGTTTGCTGAATTTGGTTTTGGCCTTTTTCCTGGTCTCGGCCAG
>JBBRKD010000277.1:0-3851 GCA_038218255.1 Hyphomicrobiales bacterium
CGGGCGATGGACCATCCGCTGGTTGAGAGCGCCCGCGCGATGGCCGCGCCGCGCTCGGGATGGCGCGGCACCAGGATGGTGCAGATGCCCGGGACGCGGGCGGCTAACAGGCCGTGAGCCTCGGCTGCGATCGCGTCTTCACCCTCGTGGGTGCTCGCAAATAACACGGTGGGTCGGCCGCTGAGCGCGTCCAGCAAACCGGCACGCGCCTCGTGATCGACAGGGAGCGGCGGGCTGTCGGCCTTGAGATTGCCGACGGGGGCGACGTTGCGGCCGCCGACGTCACGAAACCAGCGGGCGAGCTTCTCGTTCTGCGCGAAGATGACGTCGAAGCGGCCAAACAGCGGCTCCGACATGCTGGACAGCTGCTTCCAGCGCTTGAAGCTGCGCGGTGACATGCGGCCGTTGACAAGCGCGAGCGGAATGCCGCGCTTGTGGGTCTCTAGGATGAGGTTCGGCCAGATTTCGGACTCGGTAAAAACGGCAAGCTGCGGCGACCAGTGGCGCAGGAAGCGGGCTGCATATTCCGGCGCGTCGAGTGGCAGAAACTGATGCTGGGCGCGGGGCGGGAGGCTCTGGCGCGCGATCTGGGCCGAGGTCACGGTCGTTGTGGTGAGCATGACGGACAAATCTGGCCGCGCATTGAGCAGCGCTGCGATGAGCGGCAGTACCGCATTCGTTTCGCCAACGCTGGCTGCGTGGACCCAGACCA
Organism: Hyphomicrobiales bacterium; assembly: GCA_038218255.1. Taxonomy (GTDB): domain Bacteria; phylum Pseudomonadota; class Alphaproteobacteria; order Rhizobiales; family Hyphomicrobiaceae; genus JANXVY01. The sequence continues at coordinate 713 of JBBRKD010000277.1, forward strand.
AGGGGCCGTCAGGCCGGAGTAAGCCTGGAATGGCACGCCGTTCGCCAATGCGGGCTGAGTCTTCCTTGCCTTGGCGTTGGCGGTAGCTGAGGATCGGACCGGTGACCGCACGCGCGAGACTGGTGGCACCGACGTAGATCTTGAGCAAGACGCCGGGTTTGCCCGGCGAGCTGGCCGCATGTGGCGGCGTGGCCGATGCCGGGTCAGCGCCTGCGAGCGCATAGGCGCGGGCGGTGAGGGTATTCAGGCGTGTTTCCAGTTCCCGCCGCAGCTGTTCGAGTGTTTCGGGATCGGCGTCGCGGGGTACAAAGATCGGCGGGCCGCCGGTAAAGGCGATCTTTGAAAAGGGCAAGTTCACCGTCACGCGGCTCCACGTCCGAAACGCTTTGTAGCGCGAAGAGGCGGCGGCCACCGGCACGATCGGGCGGCCCGACAGCCGTGCGATTGTTATGATGCCCTCGCCCGCGCGCCGCGCCGGTCCCGGGGGTACGTCGGCGGTCATGACGACGGTTGCGGGCTGGCGGGTGGTACTGCCGTTCAGCGCAGATACGGCTGCGCGCAGGGCATGGGCGCCGCCACGGTCTTTCTTGCGCTCACCCGCTCCTGCCCCCCGGATGAGGTCGACGCCAAAGGCTGCCATCGCTTCGCCGATCAATTCTGCATCGCCATGGCGGGCGACCATGGCGGACACCTTCACGCCGCCCGGATCGAGATGGCAGGTGAGCATGAACTGGCCGTGCCACGTTGCCAGAATGACCGGGTGCGCGGCCTTCAGATCAAATTTGAGGGTTGCCGGTTCCGTGACGATTGTCGATGTGCGCAGCACGAGCTTGATCAGGCGGGCAAGTGCTCGGCCTGCGGTGCGTTTCAGAGCGGTTTTCCGGGGTGGCGTGAAGCCCATCGTCGCTGGCGGTCCGGCTGGTCAAAATCAGGAGGCTGCTCGGGAGGGGTTGCACATGGCCTGTATCAGCCGCGGGCGGATCTCAACGGGGCGGCACCCAACCCAACAAACGCCCGACTTCGGGTATAACCCATCTTTTCGAGAATGATATACATCGTGCACGGCAATCCCCGGTGATCGGGGTGCGGCGATACGCGGGCATCGAAATCGGGCGGGACTCGCGGTAAGACCCGAGCATGGCGAGCCTTGCCAAGCGGTGGAAACGAGCGACGAAACGCGTCACGATGGCCTGGCGGCATCGGTTGATCGCGGATGCACCGCCGTGGCTGCGACGGGTCGCAGGTCAGCCCGCGTCCTGGGCAGATAGCTTGTTGATCGATCATGGCGTGTTTCGGTTCGTGTATCTGAACAAGCATGCGCTGTCGGAGCACGCTTGGCGGAGCGCCCAGCCAGCCCCACACCATATCGCGGCCGCTGCGCGAGCCGGCATCCGCACGATCGTCAATTTGCGCGGTGAGCGGCAGTGCGGCAGCTATTGGCTGGAACGGGCCGCCTGCGCGCGCCACGGCATTCAGTTGGTCAACTATCAGGTGCGTTCGCGCGCGGCCCCGTCCAAAGAGGAACTGTGGGGCGCCAAGCACATGCTCGACCGGGTCGAATATCCCATCCTGCTGCATTGCAAGTCGGGTGCGGACCGGGCTGGACTGATGAGCGTGCTTTACAAGCACCTGAAACTCGGCGTGCCGATTGCCGACGCCAAGCGGGAGCTCTCCCTGCGCTACGGCCATATCCGGCAGTCCGATACCGGCGTTCTGGATGCGTTTTTTGATCGCTATCTGGCCGACACGGCGGATCGGCCGATGGCTTTTTTCGACTGGGTAGACCGGGTCTATGATCCCACGGAACTCAAGACGGCGTTCGTCGCCAAGGGCTGGGCCAACCGCATTGTCAACGGCATCCTGCGGCGGGAATAGGCGTGCGACCGTTGAACGGCGTTAGGGCACGACACGCCCGCGACACCGGCCAGCTTCCCCGCGAGACGTGGCTCTGTTATAGCCTCGCGCGACATCCGACATGGGTGCAGGCTGCAGACACGCCCGCCGCCCGCATCGTCGACATCCCATGCACACCAGACCCATGCAGCCCATGGGCGGGAGATCCAACATGACCTCACGTAAAGCCCCGGAGGCGATCTCGGGGTCCAACGGACGATTCGAACCCGAGCTTGGTTTGACGTTCGACGACGTCCTGCTGCTGCCTGCGGCCTCCGAAGTGATGCCCGGCCAAGTGAACGTGGCCACCCATGTGACGAAGACCGTGGGGCTGAACATTCCGATCCTGTCGTCGGCGATGGATACCGTCACGGAAGGCCGCATGGCGATCGCGGTCGCTCAGGAAGGTGGTGTGGGCGTCATCCACCGCAATCTCGCGCCAGACGAGCAGGCGCGACAGGTGTCGCTCGTGAAAAAGTACGAAAGCGGGATCGTCCTCAATCCGGTGACGATCCATCCGACGGCCACGCTGCGCGAAGCGTATGCGCTGATGGCCGCCAACGGCATCACCGGCATTCCCGTTGTCGAGGGCGTGAAGACCGCAACCCGCAGCGGGCGGCTCGTCGGCATTTTAACGAACCGCGACGTCCGCTTTGCAACCAACATCGATCAGCCGGTGTCTGAGCTGATGACCAAGGACCGGCTGATCACGGTCAAGCGATCGGTGACGCAGGACGAGGCCAAGCGCCTCCTGCATCAGTATCGCATCGAGAAGCTGCTGGTGGTGGACGATGCCTATAACTGCATCGGGCTGATTACGGTCAAGGACATTGAGAAGGCGCAGAAGTATCCTAACGCCTGCAAGGACGCGGACGGTCGGCTGCGGGTTGCCGCCGCCACAACCGTTGGGGACGATGGGTTTGAGCGCACGGAACTTTTGATGGCGGCTGGGTGCGATTTGATCGTGGTCGATACCGCGCACGGGCATTCGTCCAAGGTGATCGAAGCGGTTGCGCGCATTAAAAAGCTATCGAATAGCGTGCAGGTGATCGCGGGCAACGTCGCAACGGCGGCGGCGACGCAAGCGTTGATTGATGCTGGCGCGGACGCGATTAAAGTCGGCATTGGCCCAGGCTCGATTTGCACAACCCGCATTGTTGCTGGAGTTGGCGTGCCGCAGCTCACCGCCGTCATGGCGTGCGCGACCCAGGCCCGCAAAAGCGGCATTCCCGTCATCGCGGACGGT
>JBBRKD010000278.1:0-3850 GCA_038218255.1 Hyphomicrobiales bacterium
CCGGGGCAGGCGGCCACGACGGGTACGAACTGGCGCATGCCGATGGTCTGGAGAATTTCTTGTGCGACTTTAACTTCGAGCGTGCGGTCGCCACCTGGCTCGGGCGTTAACGAGACGCGGATTGTATCGCCGATGCCCTGCTGGAGGAGGATCGCCAAGCCCACAGCCGACGCGACAATGCCCTTCGATCCCATGCCAGCTTCGGTGAGCCCCAGGTGAAGCGCATAGGTGCAACGCGCAGCCAGCATCTTGTAGGACGACACGAGGTCTTGGACGGCTGACACCTTCGCTGAAATGATGATCTTGTCGGCACCCATGCCCAGCTCCTCGGCGCGGGCAGCCGACAACAAACCAGACTGCACCATCGCCTCATGCATCACGGCGCGGGCCGATAGCGGGGCCGCACTCGTCGCGTTCTCATCCATGAGATGCGTCAGCAACTCCTGGTCGAGCGACCCCCAGTTCACCCCGATGCGGACCGGTTTATTGTGCTTGAGCGCGGTCTCGATAATTTGGGAAAACTGGGTATCGCGCTTGGCTTTGAAGCCGACATTCCCCGGATTGATGCGATATTTGTCCAGCGCCTCGGCGCACGCTGGGTTCTCAGCGAGGAGCGTATGACCGATGTAGTGGAAATCTCCGATGAGGGGCACGGTGACCCCGCGCGCACGCAGCTGGTCGCGGATGTGGGGCACCGCCTTGGCCGCCTCGTCGCGATCGACCGTAATGCGGACCAATTCCGAGCCAGCGCGCGCTAAAGCTGCGACCTGCTCCACGGTCCCTTTGATGTCGGCCGTATCGGTGTTCGTCATCGACTGCACCACAACAGGGGCACCGCCGCCGACCTGAATGTTGCCGACCCTGACCCCCGTCGACTGCCGCCGCGCCATCATTGTCGTGTCGGTCGTCATGTCAGGTCTCCATGCTGAGGGAGTGGTAGCGCAGGGGCGCAACAATTGCGAGAGCAGCGATAGGGGGCGTCGGGTCGCGCCCGGTGACAGCACATACGACGGGCCGCGCGAAAGGAAAGGTCTAGCCGAAGCTCTGGCCGAAGGCCTGGACAAAGGTCTGGACAAAGGTCTGGGAGGTGACAGAACGTTTTTGCTGATCTGGATCGCGTTTGTTTGCGTTGTTGCAGTGCGAGATTACGGCCGAAACTATTATGCAGGAGCGATCGATGGCGATTAAGCATCATTTGGACACGGCGACCCTCATGAGTTGCGCCAGCGGATCACAGCCCGAACCTTTGGCTGGCGTGATTGTCGCACATCTGTCTGTCTGTGCGACATGCCGCTCCGAGCTGCGGGCACTTTCCGACCTCGGGCAGGCCCTGTTTGCATCATTGCCTCCCACGGCCATGACCGGTGGCGTCCCCGATCCTGCGCGTCTTTTCGGTGGCGAGGGCATGAGTTCGTCCGTCGCTGCGGGGGGACGCCGGGCCGTGGCGGCCGACGACCTTGCGGCCTTGGCATGGACCGACGTGGCCCCCGGGCTCCGTTACACCCCGCTACCGTTGTCTTCCCATGTTCGGGGTGATCTCGGTCTGATCGAGGTTGCGCCGGGTGCGCCATTGCCAGAGCACGTTCTCGCGGTCTGTGACCTCGCTTATGTCGTGGCAGGAAGCTATCGCTGCGGCGACCAGCATTTCGCCGTTGGCGACGTTGCCGAACTGACCGTTTTGGGCCGTCATCCAGCCCAGGCTGACGACGTGGCCGGATGCGTTTGCATCGTGGCGTCACAAACCGCCGACATTTATCGCGAACACGTGTCTGGCTTGGCTTCACGCGCTCTGGATGGCGGGTCACGCGACACCCACGCGTAACCCCCAGATAGTGCAGCCGTTTTCAAGGTCGTTATCTTTACCGCCACGATCACCGTGTGCAGACGTCTCGACGGTTTCGCCGTCACGTGTCAGGCGTAGTGCAACGCATGTTGCTGGTTTTTGGGTGCTGGTTGATCGCGGCGGTCGTGGCGACGCTTAACGCCCCGCCACGCGCTGACCTACCGCGTCAGATTTGACGCTGTGGTACGGTGATCATCCGAGACACTTGGTGGAGCGCACTGGAGCCGTCGGCAGCGGTTACATCGGCTCCGACGATCGCTGCGAGGCCCGGGTCCTGCAGGAACGGCAACCCACCAATCAGGATCGCGAGGTTCCGATTGCGGGCCGCCTCACGAATGATCCTGATGTCGAGGCTGAACTTTTCCGGGTCTGCCACGCGCGATGCCGACAGTCCGATTACGTCGAACCACATGGTGCCGACAAGGGCGACCACTTCGTCCAGCGTCTGAACTGGGCCACCCCAAACGGCCCAGCCTTCTCGGCGGAAGTACTCTTCGATTAGCGAAATTCCTAGCGTGTGCTTTTCGCCGGGCATCGCCATGAGCAACGCGCGCCGACTTGTCGGCAGCTTCGATGGGTCGGCTCTAAAATCGGGCGCGAATGTCCGCACGATTTGCTGCAGGTGGCCCATGCCCTGCGTCACGTCCATGATGGAATTGATGTCCTCGTCCCATAGCTCTCCCAGGCGGCGTGCCGTGGGGCCTACAAGGTCTTGGAACAGCGTTTCGACCGACGTGCCTCCGTCGATCATATCTTTGAAATAGGTTGTCGCGCGACGTCCGTCATGGGCGATGATGAGGTCGGCGAATTCGCCAACGCGCTCGCTCATGTTAGCTCTTGCGGGTGAGACAACCAACGGAGCGCGAAACGCATTCTCCCGGTGAGCCAGCAAGAGCTTGGGGATGACACGGTTCTCAATGATCCGCGCCAAGCTCGCCCGGCTCTTGGCCACAGGGTCGCTGCCCTGCCGAGCCTCGCGACTGTTTGCATCATGTTTGATGCTGAAGGACGAGCAGTCCGGCGGCGGCTCGCAGCCCGGCTGGTCGTTCTGTTCGGCTAGGTCCCGATTACTCGTCATGGCATGCTTATCCTGCGCAACGACAGCCAAACGATCGCGTGTTCAATTTCGGGGTATGCACCCCTTCGGTCCCCACCAAACACGCGGCACGCCATCTGACCACCAAAAATTTGTGCAGTATGCTGCTGCACCGCGCCAACACGGTCACGTTTTTTGGAATTTTCTGAAGGTGGTGAGATGGATGGCCGAATTTATAAAGTAAACTGAGCAATTGCCGATTTGCCCAATGAGACGAGTGCGACCGTGGCCATTGCGAGCACGATCGCGGGTCCGCTTGGCACATCGGCCACGACCGAGAGCCACAACCCCGCACCCACGCTCGCGGCGGCAATGGCTGCTGCGATCACCACCATCCGTTCTGGTGTGGCAGCGAGCGGCCTTGCGGCAATCGCTGGAATGATCAGGAACGCGACGGCGAGCAGTGCGCCGACAATCTTCATGGCGAGTGCGATCGTGAGGGCCAGCAACAGCGTGAACGCCATCTGGACGCGTTCGGCAGCGACCCCTTCGGCGGCTGCAAGGTCTGCATGGATCGACAGGCGGAGGAGCGGCTGCCAGAGCGCGGCCAGGGCCATCAGGACCATCGCGCCGCCGCCGTAAACCCACCACAAGTCCTGTGCTGTCACCGACAGAATATCGCCGAACAGGTAGCCGACGAGATCGACGGCTGGACCTTTTAACATCGCGGTTGCCACGATCCCGCCTGCCAGCGCGACGTGATGGAGCATTCCAAGCAGGCTATCCATCGGGATCAACGTTTGACGGCTGAGCGCGGCCAGCAGGGCTGCAACGACGCACGCGGTGACGAGCACAGCGCCCGTGAGATTGGTCTGAAGGGCGAGACCAGCTGCAATCCCCAGCAGGCTTGCCTGGGCGATCGTTTCCCCGAAGTAGGCGAGCCTGCGCCAGACGACGATGCAGCCCAGCGG
>JBBRKD010000279.1:0-3846 GCA_038218255.1 Hyphomicrobiales bacterium
GGGGCGCGCGCCGATGTCGGCAAGGCGGGGGCCAGATCCTGCAACCAGCCCGTCAAGCACATAGATCACGCTGTCGGCGGCAAGCACGCGCACGTCTGCGGCTTCGTCTGCGGTTGCAACAAAGAAGGTGTTGCATCCAGCCGCAACCAACGCTGGCACGATGGCGTGGGCTCCCAAGCCGTACGCATCAGCCTTCACGACGGCCGCACACTCGGCAGCACCGACGTGCGCTGAAAGGGCTCGCCAGTTGGCCACGATCTGCCCGACATCAATCGTCACGAGCCCGGTCGCCCCGTCCAGTCCTGAGAGTGTCGTCATCGGCTCAAACCCCCGGTGTTTTGGCGTGCTTTCGAAGGTTGCAGCGCCCGCACAGGAGCTGCAGGTTCGCCCAGGTCGTACGTCCACCACGGCTATAGGGCACGATGTGGTCGCCATGCAGGCGGCGAAGTTCGGCTGGCCTCTTGAACACACCAGCGCATGCGGGGCAGCACACCCCGCGCAACGCCGGATCAAACGACGCTCTGATTGCCGCATCGCGCCAACTGGCCGGAAATGCCCGCGCGTCGGGTGCTGCGGCTTCAAGAAAGTCTGGCAGCTCGCCCGTCATGCGGCGATCTTGGCCGCGATCTGGCTGGCAGCTTCAAGCTGCGCCCGGTGCCCCTTGGCGCCATCCCAGCGGCCCTTGCTCTGTGGCCAGTCGACACCAAGCGCGAGCGCGTTTTCCGTCGGCCGCCGGATGAACTCGACAGCCTTCGTCCACTGCGCCTCGCCAAACGCTGCGAGATCGATCTTCATGCGGTACGACGCCCCGATCAGCGAGGCGACTGTGCGATGCTTGCGCACGTCCAGGCTCGGCCCCTTCGCCCCCAGTTCCTCGATCCAGGTTGCAAAATACGGGAACACTCCGTTTTGCAGCTCGTGCGCGGAAAACAGGATCGGCGGCTGCTCGGAATGGCGATCTTGATAGTTCAACTGCGCGCAGTAGACATCGAGCGCTTCATCGATGCTTTGGTTGAACCGCACATTGATCTTGGCCAGCGCGTCGGTGTTCTGGATCAGCCCGTCGAGCTCGCTCACCTGGGCCGCCATCAGGCACCACAAGAACATCTCAGACGCGGTCTGACCGCGCGCCAGCTCCTTGTCCTCCCACATATCCTTCCAGGCGTCATTCGCCCGCGCCTCGTCCCAGGGGTAGTTGAACCCGTATTTCGCCCGCGCACCGTCAATAAAGCGTTGCGCCGCTTGCCGCCCGCCGTCGTACACGCCAGCCAGCCGGATAAACGCCACGCTCGGCGACTGGTCGCCGTAATAGGCGAGCCGGATGTCTTGGCCCGACAGCGGCGTACCGCCCTGGTTGATGCGCCGGAACACTTCAAGCCGCATGTTCTCCAGATCGCGCAGCTTGATCACGGTCAGCCGGTAGCGCTGGAAGGCGCTCTTATAAACCGCGTGCAACTCATCAAACGAGCGCCCGGCATAATGCACCGAGTTCGGCGAAATGTAGGGCGCGTCACTGGCCGGCACGAGCTTGAACTTGTTCTTGTAGAATTGCCCGAGCGTCGTCAGCCGCTGCTGGCCGTCAATCACCTGGTTCGTCTCAACGCCGTTCGCATCGAGCCCCACTTCGAAAAAGAACGCCGGGATGGAAAGGTTGTTGATCACGCTTTCCACCAACAGCGACTTTGTCGTGGCATCCCACTGGTCACTGTCGCGCTGATAGTCCGGGATCACGATGGAGCCGGCCTCCATCTCATCGAGCACGACTTTCACGTTGGTCGATTCCGACGTCGAACTCTCGCGGATCAGCGGCTTAATGTCAGGCGTCTCGGTCATGGAATCCTTTGGGGCAGCGCGGCAGACGGCCGCCAGCGATCGATTCTTACCCGGATTCGCCCCTACCCGCGATCAAACCCACGCGCGCCCGTTCAAGCAGCTTTCGGCGGCAGCGGCACTAACACCGATGTGCGCGCTTTATAAGCCTCCCAGTCGGGCCGCCCCGCCCAGCGCTTCTCAAGAAGCGGCACGCCCGACACATAAAGCAGCAAATACGTGATCACCACCGGCCCCACAAAACCGACAACGGGAATGGCCGTCAGAGGCTGAGCCGCAATCGCAATGCCCCACCACATGAGGCACTCGCCGAAATAGTTCGGATGCCGCGAGTAGCGCCACAAGCCGGTCGTGATGATCTGTCCGCGATTGGCTTTATCGGCGACAAACGCATCAAGTTGCGCATCCCCGACCGCCTGAAACACGAAACCAATGGCCCAGAGCGCTGCGCCCGCCAGCGTCACCGCGCCGAGCGGTGCCGATGTCGGATAGACGAGCATGAGCGTGACTGGCAACGCGATCAGGAACACGATGGCGCCCTGCAGCATGTAGATCACGGCAAAGCTCTTGAGCACGAAGCTATCGCCCCAGTCCTTGCGCCATGCCGCATAGCGAAAATCTTCTGGCTTGTTCCAGTTCTTGCGCCCAACCCGCCACGCGAGCCGCAAGCCCCAGATCACCGGCAGCGCCACAACGAGCGCTTCGGCCGCCGTCAGCGCGCCGCGCTGCAACGCCGTTGCCGCAATCAGCACAAGGAACGCGATGCCGTAGCCCACATCGGCCGTGCCGTTATTGTCCGCCCACATAGCGACCGCAAACAACGCGGTCATGAACCCGGCCAGCACACCCGCAGCTATCGCCAACATCACCACGACCCCACGCTCCTCACGCTCAAGCCAACGCACTGCAACCCCACACGCCCAATTACGTTCCGCAACGATACCCCAGACCGCATCGCAGCGTCGGGCCTGCCTGACATCAAATGACAGAGGCTCAGCTCGAACACCGACACGCCCTCCCTGCTCCGCCGACGGCAACGGAGTACAGCGACCGGTCCGGTCTTGGCCTGAAGCGCGGCGGTCGACCCGACCCACGAGCACAAGCTTTAACCCCGGCCGCGTCACTGCACCGAACCATTTGAAAGAAGCATAAGGACGGCGGCAAGTGCGCCACGCCGGTTTCACCCGGTCCGGCTTGGGCAATGGTCAGCCCGATGCGCGCGATCACGCCTCGATGACGGTCGCAAACGACCGAACGGGACAAGCGGACCCCGGTGCGGGCCTCTCACGGGGCGCTTCGCGTGGCACGTTTGACCTGAAACAGACGTCGCGTCGCGCGCCGCATTGCTTTGGATCAGAACGATCTTCCACGATTGAAAAACTGAGTGACGTCGTCGAGGACCAACGCCTTTCCGCGAAGCGTACGCGACAATGCAAGCATAATTTCGATGTGCCCAACACCGGCGTAGGTTTTCACTATAACGACGTTCCCCGCGCGCTTTAATCGCTCGGCGAGGGTGTAGCTGTTACTCGGCTTGACCGTCGTGTCGGCATCGCCAGTCGCTAAAAGCACGGCCGGCGCACCCTTTGCCGCGAAATTAACGGGCTGAGTCAGGCTGGGATCCTTGGCCGTGCCGAAGGCTTCCTGCGTTGAGGCAACGTCAAGAGGAAGAAAATCGTAGGGTCCAGCCAAGGCAGCGACGCCGGCAATGATTTTCGTGTCTTGATTGAGGCTTTTCAGATATCGGCCATCGAGAGCAACCATGACCGCGTTGTAAGCACCGGCGGAGTGGCCAAGCACAAACAGCCTATTTGGATCGGCGCCCAGCGATGCCGCATTGTTATGAGCCCAAACAACGGCGAGCGCGCTGTCCTCGAGGAAATTCGGAAACCGCACTTCGGGAACAAGACGGTAGTCGATGACCAGTGTCACAAACCCGCGCGATGCGAAGGCTTTTCCAACGAAGGCATAGTCTGACTTGCTGCCGCTGTTCCAAGCACCGCCGTAGATGAAGAC
>JBBRKD010000280.1:0-3844 GCA_038218255.1 Hyphomicrobiales bacterium
AACAGCGTTGCCTTGATGCCGTTGGCGCGCAGCGTATCAAAGAACGCGCCGTCATAGCCTGCGACTTCGCCGGGCTGTTCGCACAGGTCGAACGTCAGTGCGATCAGCTTTTTGCCCTTGGGCAATTCCACCCGACGGATCGCCCCGCGCAGCGCTTCCGACACCGGTTGGAATGGCGCAAGGGAACGGGCCGGCTCGTTGCGATCAAAAGCGTGGTTGCCTTTGACCGGGCGCTCTTCGCCAGGCTTTGCTGCAAGTTCGTTCGGGGCGTAGCAGGCAGGTGCTGCGTAGGCCGATGGCACGAGAGCTAGCAGGGCTGCGATGGTGAGGCACGTGCGCATCATTGGCCCTTGAACGCGGGTCTGCGTTTTTCCATGAACGCGCGTCGGCCTTCGGCATAATCGGCGCTGGCAAAGCAGGCCGCAACGCGGTCGTCGAGGCTCGCAAGATCGGGCGGTCCACTTGTCTGCGACAACGCGTTGATCATGGCCTTGGAGGCTGCGACCGACAGCGGCGCGTTGATTGCGATTTCGGCGGCGAGTTCGCCAGCTGTGGCTTCGACGGCATCGGGCTCGGCCATGACCGTTAGCAGGCCCATGGCCAGCGCGTCTGAGGCGTTGAAGCGGCGGCCGGTGAACAAGATAAGCTTGGCGGTCGCAGGTGACACCGCGCGCAAAATCGGTTCGATCCAGCGCGGATTGTAGCCGATCCCGAGTTTGGCTGCTGGAATGGCAAACGTCGATGTCGTGCTGGCCACTCTGAGATCGCACGCGAGCGCTAAGCCGAGGCCGCCGCCCAGGCAAAATCCGTGGATCAGCGCGAGCGTCGGCTTTGCGCAGTTGGCCAGCGCATCAAAGGCGTTGTGATTCAGCGTGTCGTAAGCATGGACCGCATCGCCCGCGCGTGCCGTTTCAAACTCCGAGATATCCGCGCCAGCGCAAAACGCGCGTGTTCCCTCGCCGCGCAGCACGATGACCCGCACAGCCGGGTCGGCCACGGCCGTGTCCAATAGCGTGGGCAACGCCCCCCACATGGCCGCCGTCAGCGCGTTCATGCGGGCGGGGTTGGAGATCGTGATTGTCCCGACCCCGTTTGCCACGCTGAGCGCGAGATGGGGGGCAAGCGTTGCCGTATCGTCAGTCAAATCAGGCTCCTGGGCGACATGTCATTCGGCTGCCGCCGCGACGGGGCGGATATTTTTGGGGTCGAAGCGGCGCTGGATCAGGTCGATGTGGCTGCGCAAATCATAGAACTGGTCCGAGAAGTTGATCGGCACACGCATGCGGCTCACCGCACGGTCGAGGCGTTCGAGTTCGACTTGGGCTTCGGCCATCTGGCTCGGCGAGGGATTGTGCACCAACTTGGCTTCGAGCGTTTTCATCTGGTCATACCAGTAATACAGCCTGCGTCGGACAGTCCACGTGTAGATGACCGGGAGCAGCCGCGCGAGCGGGAGCAAGATCGATAAAATCGGGATCAGCAGCAAAATTGTGCTTGTGCCGTTGGTATGCAAATAGGCTGTGACCCAGAACGGAATGCCGAGCTTGGCGTTGAGCGGCGCCACGGTGCGCAGCAGGAAGGGCAGGTCGCCCGTTTTGAAGAGCGAAATGGCATCGCGGGCGACTTCGAACTCGGGGTCTTTGGCGTTGGGGAATTCACCCGCCCTGTGAAACAGGATGGGCTCTCCGTCGCGGTCAAACCCTTTGCGAGGATTGTCCATCACGGCGTCGGCGAGCAGGGCCACGATGCTCGGGTGGACGGACTTCTTCACGACAAGGGCTGCCGTGGTCGACAGCAACGTGATGTTGGCCGAAGGGATGTCGGGGGCAAATTCGACCGAGCCCTGGTGCATCACCAGCTTGGTGAGGAACGGGAAGCGCGCGACGTAGGCGTCGGCCTCGGCGTCAAAGTTCATCAGGAGGATGCCGGGCGTCCGCATCAACTTATAGATCTTGGTGCTCTCCGGCGGCAGCATGATGAAGCCCACGTCGGCGGTGCCACTTGATAGCGTGGAGCCGTCTTCGGCCAAATCAATGTCGAGGATCTGCGAATTCTTTTCCGTCACGCCGTTGGAGCGCAGCAACGTGAGCGCGACACGGCGCGCGCCGGTCTCTTTGGACCCGATGGCGATTTTCTTGCCTTTAAAGTCACTGAGCGCTTTGACCTGCTGGGGCCCGCGATAGAATACGTAGATTGGCTCATAGAACATGCGGCCGACCGAGAGGAGCGCCTCGATCTGGCGGTCGTGCCATTTGCGTTCTTCGTCGGTCGCAAGGCGGCCCTGAAGACTGCCGGCGACGCCGCCCTTGATGAACCCGGCATCGACGTCGCTTGCCTCATCGACGAACAGCGCGCGCAGCGTGGCCGCACCGGTGGTACGGGGGCGCAGTTCGACGTCCACGCCGTATTTGGCCAGCTGCTTTTGGTAGGCGATCGCAAGGTCGTTATAGGCCCCGTCGGCGCCGCCACTCGCCAGCACGAGCTTGCCAGCGGGCCCAGGCTTCAGGATCAGGATCGCGGCCCAGCCAGCAAAGATAAGGCCGGCGAAAACCGCCAACGTCGCCAGAATGAAATTGCGCACTTTGTTCCAACTCATCTGAGGGTCGATCTCCGTTCGGCGCCGCGACAGAGGTCGGGCGCATGCACAAGGACCGAACTGTTACCGCAACACTGTGGCGATGCAACAAACGCCGATTTTTGGGCAACGTGAAGGCAGAAAAGGGCACCACTATGTGTAACAAGGGGTACGCAAGTGGCGTAGCATACGTATTGAGCGATTCTGTCGGTGTGAGCAAAACGGGAGCCGGTCATGAGGTATGGCAGCAGACTGACGATGGGGGCTGTCGCCCTAGCGACGGGGGCCATCGCCCTGGGACTGACTCTGACCGTCGGTGTGGTCGGGGGAGCTGGCGTTTTCATGCTCGCACCAGCCGCTCAGGCGGCGGCGCCAGCGGCCGCCAAGCGCGTGAAGGTTACGGGCGAAGTGATCGAAACGTGGTGCTCGGTTTCAGCCATCATGTACGCCTACGGCACGGCGCACCATCAGTGCGCGGTCTGGTGTACGGCAGGTGGCATCCCGGTCGGCCTGAAGGACAAGGACGGCACGTTCTATATGATCCTCAAGATCGAAGAGGATGATAGCAACGTCGCAAACCCGCGCCTTGCGACCTTCCTCTCGCGCGACGTCACCGTCGATGGCGATCTGATCGAGCGTGACGGCGTGAAATATTTGCTCATTACCAAGGTGGCCGACGACAAGGGCGTTGTGAACATGACGCACGAAGCGAACGGCATCGTGCCGTTTGGCAATTGAGGGGGCGGACATGTACAACAAATGCGGTGTTTGGACTTACGTTGCCGGAATGATCGTGGTTGGCGCTTTCACGGGCGGTGCCGCGCGCGCCGCCGATGAATTTGGGATCGCGAACGAAAAAGTCGTGCAACTCGAGGTTAAGGTCGTCGACATTGCCTGCGAGCTGACGGGCAATTGTCCCGCCAATTGCGGCGCTGGCAAACGCCAGCTCGGTCTCATCACGTCCGACGGCAAGCTGCGGCTGCCCGTCAAGGGCCAGACGCTGTTTGCAAACGCCATTCCCGACCTGCTGCCCTATTGCGGGAAGTCCGTCATGATCGACGGGTTGCTCATCGAAAACCCCGTGATGACCATCGTGCATGTTCAGAACATGCGCGAAAGCGCCGACCAGAAATGGAAGCCGACGGAAGCGTTTGAAGCCGAATGGGTCAAGAAGAACGGCAAGGCTGAAGAGTGGCAGCGCGCTGATCCGTTTGTGAAAGCGATCATCGCCCAAGATGGCGTCTACGGCATCAAGGGTCTGGAGCCGCC
>JBBRKD010000281.1:0-3831 GCA_038218255.1 Hyphomicrobiales bacterium
CGGGGACGCTGCAGCCGCCTTGTTGAAAGGGGAAGCGGACGCCGTTTTCCTCACCATGGCGGTCGAAAGTGAGTTGGTGCAAAAGCTGCTGCGCGATCCCAACGTGGCGCTGTTGAATTTCAGGCAGGCCGACGCCCTCGGGCGGCTCTTTCCCTACCTGTCAAAGGTTGTCTTGCCAGCCGGGGTTGTCGACTTGGCGCGCAATATACCCGCAAGCGACGTCACGCTCGTCGCGCCTGCGACGTCTCTGCTCGTTCGCAACGACGTTCATCCAGCGATCGTCCGCCTCCTGGTTGAAGCGGCCAAGGTGGTTCACGGCCGCGCTGGATTGTTTCAGCGGCCGGGCGAATTTCCGGTCAGTCTTGATACCGAAATCCAGATGGACCCCGATGCCGTCCGCTATTATGCGAACGGCCCGCCCTTCTTTGAGCGGTATCTGCCGTTTTGGCTCGCGGTGTTCGTGGAGCGGATGGCAGTGATGCTCATTCCCATTGCCACGATCCTCATTCCGCTCGGGAAATTCCTGCCCGCAATCTATCGATGGCGGGTCAAGCAACGGATTTTTTACTGGTACGACAAGCTCAAGCTCCTGGAGCGCAAGGTCGCCGCCGACCGGGGTCGCGATCAAATCTGGGCGTTCAAAGCCGAAATCAGCCGCATTGAAGAGGCCGTGAGCGTCATCCCGATCCCGCTCGCCTATTCCGACCAGCTGTATTCGCTGCGCGCCGCGGTGGATCTCGTTCGGAACCGGGTTGCGGCGCTGGAAATGGCAGCGGTCGCGTGATGCGCCGCGTCAGGCGTTGGACCCTCACGGTCCTATCGGCGCTGGAGCCTGGTGAGGCAAAAAAGACCAGCTTGCTCTCATCGGCCCGCCTTCTATAGTCGCGGCCGATCGATCGACCGCTGACTGAAGGACGTTTGCTGCGCCATGTTCAAGAAGATCCTCATCGCCAACCGTGGCGAGATCGCCTGCCGTGTCATCAAGACTGCACGCAAGATGGGGATTAAGACGGTTGCGGTGTATTCAGATGCCGACCGCGACGCGCTGCACGTCGAAATGGCCGATGAAAAAGTTCATATCGGCCCGCCAGCGGCCTCTGAGTCGTACCTCGTCATCGACAAGATTATCGCAGCCTGTAAGGCAACGGGCGCGGAAGCTGTCCATCCAGGCTACGGGTTCTTGTCGGAGCGGGAAGCGTTCGCGGTCGCGCTCGCGGCCAACGGCATCGTTTTCATCGGCCCAAACCCCGGCGCGATTGCCGCCATGGGCGACAAGATCGAAAGCAAGAAGGCTGCCGCCAAAGCCAAGGTGACAACGGTGCCGGGGTACTTGGGCGAGATCACAGACGCGGTTCAAGCGGCCAAGATCGCCGACGAAATCGGCTATCCGGTGATGATCAAGGCGTCGGCAGGCGGCGGTGGCAAGGGCATGCGGATCGCGCATTCGCGGGCGGAAGTCAAAGACGGCTTCGACGCCTCGCGCTCGGAAGCCAAATCGAGCTTTGGCGATGACCGCGTGTTTGTTGAGAAGTTCATCGTGAACCCGCGCCACATCGAAATCCAGGTGCTTGGCGACAAGCATGGCAACGTGATCTATCTGGGCGAACGCGAATGCTCGATCCAGCGCCGCAACCAGAAAGTGATTGAGGAAGCACCCTCGCCGCTCCTCGATGAAAAAACCCGCAAGGCGATGGGCGAACAGGCGGTCGCGCTTGCTAAGGCCGTGAACTACGACAGCGCGGGCACGGTCGAGTTCGTGGCTGGCCAGGACAAGAGCTTCTTCTTCCTTGAAATGAACACGCGGCTCCAGGTCGAGCATCCGGTGACGGAAATGATCACCGGTCTTGATCTCGTCGAACAGATGATCCGCGTTGCGGCTGGCGAAAAGCTCAGCATCAAACAGGCCGACGTGAAGCTCAACGGGTGGGCCGTCGAAAGTCGCATTTATGCCGAAGATCCCTACCGGAATTTCCTGCCCTCGATCGGGCGGCTGGTTAAATATCGCCCGCCCGCTGAGAGCGCGATTGCAGGTGCCACCGTGCGCAACGATACCGGCGTGACGGAAGGCGGCGAAATCTCGATGTACTACGATCCGATGATCGCCAAGCTTGTGACCCATGCGGCAACGCGCGAGGCTGCCATCATCGCGCAGGCCGATGCGCTCGATGCTTTCTACATCGACGGCATCTCCCATAACGTGCCGTTTCTTGCCTCCCTGATGCAGCATCCGCGCTGGCGCTCGGGCAACATCTCGACGGGCTTCATCGCCGAAGAGTTTCCCGATGGCTTCCATCCGCGCGAGCCGGTCGGCCCTGATTTCTTGACCATGGCAGCGGTGGCTGCTGCCATCGATCATAAGAGCAATGGTCGGCGACGCGGGATCAGCGGGCAGATGCTCGGCAAGGCCGTGCGCTTTAACTCGGCACGGGTCGTCAAAATCGGCACCGCGACGCAGGCCCTGGAAGTGTCCGGCGGAACTGAGGCTCCGATGTACGTCACGATGAAAGACGGCGTCGATGCCCGCGGGACGACGCTCGAGATCGTATCAACGTGGCTGCCGGGCGAGCCGGTGTGGCGGGGCACAGTTGGCGGGCAGCCGGCAACCGTTCAGGTCCGCTCAATCCTCAATGGCGTCAATCTCGCCTACCGGGGCATTCAGGCGGCTGCCTACGTTTATACCGAGCGCGAGGCGGCGATGGTCGCGCTGATGCCGGTCAAGATCCCAGCCGACATGAGCAAGTATCTGCTGTGCCCAATGCCGGGGCTTGTGAAGGCGGTCCATGTTGTCGAAGGGCAAGACGTGAAGGCTGGCGACAGCCTCGCGGTGGTGGAAGCCATGAAGATGGAAAACCTGCTGCGGGCCGAACGGGACGGCGTTGTGAAGAAAGTGAACGCCAAGGCTGGCGACAGCTTGGCCGTCGACGCGGTGATCCTCGAATTCGCGTGAGCGATCAGTGTCCCGAAATGGGACGAAGAATCAACCGGTTAACCAAAGAGAAGTGAAGACGGCGACGGCGCGATCGTTTACGACTTGTTAGGGATTAGCGAGTTCCTAACGGGTGTGCGTCATGCCTCAGTTGCTGTTTTCCTATTCCGGCCGCATCAGCGTTCGCCAGTTCTGGCTCGGTGTCGCCTCGGCGCTGCTCTCGACTGTTGCGCTCGCCGTCGTGGTGGGTTTGGTTCTCGGCGTCGTATTGGCCACCATAGGTGCCGGGCCTGAAACCGAGCTGATGGCAGCCGGCGGGGCGAGCGTCTTGATCGTCGGCTATCTCATGTACACGCAGATGGCGCTGACCGTGAAGCGGCTGCATGACAGCGGCCGCAGCGGGTGGTGGTGCCTGTTGATGCTCATCCCGTTCATCGGCCTCGCGTGGCTGGTGCTCGACGTCGGTCGCACGCAAAGCGCTGAGGTTAAAGCCGATGGTGCGAGCCTGAGCGACGGCTGATACACCGTCGGGGTGTTTGGTCCCGAAGGTGCGCCATGATCGCCTTGTTCTTTGAAGTTCTGCCGCGTGTGGGTCACGAGGCGACCTACCTCGACATGGCGGCGCGCCTCAAACCTGCGCTCGATTCGAGCGGTGGACTGCTGTTTCTCGACCGCTCGCGGAGCGGAGCGCGGCCCGGCTGGATGCTGTCTCATCAGTTTTGGCACGACGAGGCGAGCATGACGCGCTGGCGCACCGATGGTGCCCACCATCGGGCCCAGGCGTGCGGGCGGACAGATGTGCTGGCCGATTATCGGCTGCGGGTCGCGCTGGTGATTGCAAGCGCTGGTCCCGGAGAGGCCATACGCGAGATGCCGCTGCCAGCAGATGTTCGCTATCGCTGTGG
>JBBRKD010000282.1:0-3831 GCA_038218255.1 Hyphomicrobiales bacterium
GGCCGGGATAGCCCATTGGGAGTAGTGGGGTTGTTCTTGCGTGGGGTATAACATCGGTGTCGGAGAAGCAAAGCCCCGAAGGCGGCCTCCAGACGTCCGTACCGGACGGCGTAACGCCGCCCGCCGCCGCCGCCGAGACCAGTGCCGCCATGACGACAGTGGCACGGTCGCCACTTGCGGAACGGGTTGTGCTGATTGAGCCTCGCACCGCTGCTCCCGCGCCTCTCGCCGGGCCGCCGCTCCCGGTAGCAAACGTTTACGCCACCGAACGCACATCCCCGCCGTCCGTTGCCCCGGTCTCTCCCGTCCGCATCGCGTGGCGGCAGCGGGCGTGGCAGGCCGTGAGGTTTGCCGGGCGCACTGCCAAATACGCCGCGTATGCGGTGCTGATCTGGTTTGTCGTCGTGCTGGGCCTCATCGGGCTTTTTCGCTTTGTCGATCCGCCGCTCTCGATGTTGATGGCGACCAAGCGGCTGTTTGGGGAGACACTCCAAAGCGAATGGGTCGCGCTTGACGCCGTTTCGCCGAACCTCAAGCGCGCCGTGATCACGTCAGAAGATGGCAAGTTCTGTCGGCATTGGGGATTTGACCTTGGTGAGATCCGCGCGGCCATGCAGGCCGGTGACAGTTTTGGCCGGGGGGCCAGCACCATCACTCAGCAGCTTTCCAAGAACCTGTTCCTGTGGCCGGGCAAAAGCTACGTGCGCAAGGCGCTCGAAGTGCCGCTCACGGTCGCCATTGAAGGGATGTGGCCCAAGTGGCGCATCCTGGAAGTGTATCTCAACGTCGCCGAGTGGGGGCCGGGTGTGTTTGGGGCGGAGGCTGCCGCGCAATATCATTTCGGAAAGGCCGCCGCTCAACTCACCGAGCGGGAAGCCGCACTGCTGGCTGTGGCCTTGCCAAACCCGATTGCTCGAGACGCGGCTGAGCCCAGTCCGCGCATTGCACGGCGGGCATCCACCATCCAGGCCCGGATGAGGGCTGCCGGGTCAAGCACGAGTTATTGCATTACGGGCGATTCTCAGAGGTTGTTGCGGCCCTGAGGCTCGCCTCAAGAAACTTGACAACGGCACTACGGCCTTGACTGCGCAACTCTTCCATCCGGCGACCATCAGCGACAGCAACGATGGCTCCATCAGGTGCCATGACGCCGACCGCTGGAATGCCGCGCCGGATGGGCACGGAATATTTTGCCGCAACATCCGTGTTCTTCTTGAAGAGGGCGACATCAATCTTGACCACCACAAACCGCTCGGCCACGAGGCTGCCGAGATCGGGCATGTCGAGTTCGCTATTGAATGCGCGGCAATCGGCGCACCAATTCGCGCCAAACACCAACAGCACGCGTTTGTTGGCCGCTGTCGCCTGGACGACGGCGGCTGCGATATCGCGGCTGGCGTTGGCGTACTCATCGTAAACTGGAATGGTGCCGGCAACCGGGGTAGCAACCGGGGCAGTAACCGGCGCAGCGGCGGGGCCAGCCGTGCGTGCCGACACGGCTAGCGTGAGCGCCATAAGGGAGACACTGAGACACAGGACGAGCCAGGCAAACCCAGATTGGAGCAGCGTACGGAGCATTTTGGCACGACCATCGTTTCATGCCGCTGCGTCAATCGCGGCGGGGCTTTGCGCCTCCCAAAAGCCGTGCCAGGAGCCAGATGGGGATCACCACCATTGCGCCGACAAGGACGTACTGCAAAACAGATTCGAATGCGCCGAAGCCCAAGTCGTACAAGCGGCGTGCTAAAATGTTCAGCGACGACAAGAGGTTCGATGCGTTGATGCCGAGCGCCGACAGCACCACGCCAACGATCAGCGAGATGACAGCGAGCCGCAACACGAGCCCTAAGACGCTCCCGCCGGTCAGCCGATCCATGTTCATATCCACCTCGCGTGCCGTTCATTGAGCCATCGCCTCCTACCACGGCAGCCGCCTCCCCCACCACCTTAGTCGCGCCGCCTGGATCGCCGCGTTCTGGATATGGGTCCGGGCGACTTGCCAAGGCCGCCCAAACCGTTCAAACGGCGTTGGACCGAGGCAGCAGGAGCCGCGTCCATGAGCTCGCGCGAGGCGGCCCAGAAATTCATCTACCGGCGGCTGATGCAACCTGTGTGGCGGTTCCAGCGCTCGTTGACGCTGGGTGCTCAAGGCGTCGTCATTGATGGCGAGGGGCGCGTGCTGCTCGTGCGCCATACCTACAAGCCTGGCTGGTGTTTTCCCGGCGGCGGCGTTGAAAAAGGCGAAACCGTCCTGACGGCCTTGACGCGCGAATTGCATGAGGAATGCGGCGTCGCAGTCGATGGCACGCCCGACATTTTTGGCATCTATTCCAACGCGCGCAACTTTCCCGGCGATCATGTCGTATTGTTTGTGGTCAGAAACTGGCATCGGACACATGTGCCAGCGCCTAACTCCGAGATCGAGGCCCATGATTTTTTCGCCGTCCGTCCGCCGCCATCTGGCTGTGCGCCAGCGACTGAACGGCGGCTCGACGAGGTCTTCGGTGTGGCCGTCCGCGATCCTCTGTGGTGAGGCGATGACATGAGTGTTGTTGCCACGAGCGCCGAACTTCACGCTGCCGCGATGCCGTCGCGGGTGGTCAACCGCGCGCTGGGTGCGACCGATCTTCACGCCGTTCGTGCCTTACAAGACACGGTGTTCGGTCCTGGCCGCTTTGCGCGTACGGCCTACCGGGTCCGCGAAGGCACGGCCGACATCTCGCCGTTCTGCCTGGGCGCATATGACGGCACTGAGCTGATCGCATGCCTGCGAATGACCGAGGTTGCCATCGGTGCCAGCGGCCGTCATCTCTTGCTTGGCCCGCTCGCGGTGGCATCTCACTGCACCGGACAGGGCTTTGGCCGCGCGCTGGTCGCCGAAAGCCTCGTCAATGCTGAACGAGCGGGTATCGGTCTCGTCACGCTGGTCGGCGATTTGGGCTATTATCGCCGCTTTGGATTTGTTTCTGTCCCACCCGGCCAGATCGTGTTTCCTGGCCCCGTCGATCCACGCCGCATCCTGGCCCGGGAGCTGAGTTCTGGTGCTTTGGTTGCAGCCCACGGCGCCGTTGTCGCGCTCGCCCGTTAACTCTCGCCCATTAGATTCAGGACCCGTGCATGTTTCCGCTCTCGCATATGTTGAAATCATTCGTGAAAAAGGGGCGGCTTACCGTTCTCGATCATCAGGGCGGACGCCACGTTTTCGGCGGCACGGCAGATGGGCCGGACGTGACGATGAAGATCACCGATCCCAAACTCTACAAGGGATTGTTCTTCAATCCTGAGCTGAACATGGGCGAAGCCTACATGGACGGCCGGGTGTCGTTTCCCGGCTCCGACTTGCGGTCGTTTTTGACGCTGTTCTCGGTCAACCGCATCTCGCTTGGCAACTATCCGCTGCAGAAGGCGCTGCGGACGGTCTCGCGTAGTGTCAAGCGGCTGCAGCAGGCCAACCCCATCGGGCAGGCGCAGAAGAACGTCGCCCACCACTACGATCTGGGGAACGCGTTTTACAAACTCTTCCTCGACGAGGGGATGTTTTATTCCTGCGCGTACTTTCAGAATGAGGGCGATACGCTGGAAGCTGCCCAGATCGCGAAAGGCCGCTTGCTGGCGGCAAAGCTCGGTTTGAAGCCCGGCCAGCGCGTGCTCGACGTTGGCTGCGGCTGGGGCGGACTTGCCATGTACCTGGCCCGTGTCGCCGACGTCGATGTGACGGGGGTGACGCTCTCAAAGGAGCAGCATGCGCTTGCCGTTGAGCGCGTTAAAGCCGCCGGTCTTGAGGCCCGCGTCCACATCGAATTGCAGGATTACCGGTTGGTGACCCAAAAG
>JBBRKD010000283.1:0-3827 GCA_038218255.1 Hyphomicrobiales bacterium
ACGGTCGCGCGCAATTGCACGATGTGCCCTCTGGCGAGGTTTTGCTGAATGCCGTGGTGATCGCCCCAGCCGAGAAACCGTCCAAGGCGCATTGGTCGAGCTTGTGGGCATCCGTTACGTTCAAGCGCCCGTGACAGGCAACCCTGACAGGCACTGCTGACCAGCGCCCCAGACTTGCGCCCCAGACTTGCGCCCCAGACTTGCACGCCTTCCGAACTCTACCGCGCGGCCCGCTGCTGGCGCCGCGCCCGGATGTCGTTGATCATCGCTGCCATCTCGCGGCGTATGCTGGGCGCATTGTTGACCCACGCGACGACCGGCATCGCCAGATAACTGTTGACGCCCGTGATGTTAGCAAGCCCGGGCGACGCATCGACGGCAAATCCGTCCTTAAAAGTCACCGTTGGGGCAAACGTCGCCTGGATCGTCATCGGCCCGCCGCTCGTTTGCACCTCGCACGTGACGGGTTGGGCCGGGGCCACAAACGCACGATCGCTGGCGGTCAGCGCTTCATCGACAATCGCGCGTTCAACATCGACAGCAACAAGGCATGATGCATCCAACAGATAGCCCCGTGTCAGGCTGACGAGGCTTGCCCGCTCCTCATCGCTCATCCAGGCCTTGTGCGCACACGACAGGGTCGGGCCGGCAATCTGCCGAAGGGCAGCAAAGCACTCAGGGCGAACCGGTGCAGCCTTCGCGGCACCTGCGGCCGCACTGCCCAAGGGAGCCGCCATCACGGCTGCTGCGAGAACATGCCAAATCCGAACGTTGCCCATGTGTCACTCCCGACGATAGCTCCCCTCTCGACCACGCAATCGCGGCACGACGACGACGCCCGTCAGGCAACTTTGTGCCGCGAGGCCATGAACCGAGCGACCTCGTTTGCGGCCTCCGTGATGAGGTCGCCCTGTGTGAGCCCGCTCGACCGGCGTGGCTTGAAATCGTGATCGCCGTCTGTGAGAAACGCCACGCGGATCGCCGGGCTCAGGCCATACCCGGCAATGTCACCCTGCGAACCAAATTTGTCCCGCGTCCCCTGAACGATCAGCGTCGGACACCGCAGCGCCGCGAGATGCGCGGTGCGCAGCACCTGTGGCTGTCGCACCGGATGAAACGGGTAGCCAAGGCACACGAGGCCGCAAATCGCGCCTGCCACATACAGCTCGTCTGCAATGAGGCTCGCAACCCGCCCGCCCATCGACTTGCCACCGATGAACATCCGCTGCCCGGGCCGCCGGGGTAGGGCCGCCAGCGCCTGATGCCATTCGTCCGCCAAAATCTCCATCTTGGGTGGCGGACGCTTGACGCCGTCCAAGCGCCGCTGCGCCATGTAGCCGAACTCGAAACGGGTGACCTGACAGTCGGCCAGCGCTGCCTCCACAGCGCCGGTGAAAGCCTCCAGAAACGCGCTACTCATCGGCGCGCCTGCGCCATGAGCCAACAGGAGGTGCGCGCTCGCGGTTTCGCGACCGATGGTCAAAAACGTCGACATGTGCGAAGCTTTGTTAGATGTGGGAGCCCTGGTCAATGACACGCCAACCCCGAAGGCTGCACGCATGAAACCGGATCGACCACGTCGTGCGGGCCTTGCGAACGCGGCAAACGTATTTGCCCAGCTTGGGCTGTGTGTGGTGGGGCTCGGCCTTGTCGCGACGGCCTTTGCTGCGCCTCCGTCCGCCTCAAACACCGCCGCTGCGGCCGGTCCGCCATCCGTCGCCGTCGCCCAGGCAGCTGCTCCGGTTGAAGCAATTGCCACACCCTCAGCGCCACCTCCATCTATCGTTACGCGTCCCGATGGGGAAGCGTCACCCACGGTCGCGATCATTCAGCCGACGACGGCGCCCGAGATCACCGCACCATCCCCTTCCGCGCCTCAGGTGACGGCGCCCCCTGTGCCAGTTGACGTCACTGTGCCAGCTGACATCACTGGGCCAGCTGCCATCACTATGCCAGCTGGCATCGCTGCGCCAACGCCCCCCGTGGCCACACCTGCCACGACACAGCCAGCCACCCCGCCGCCCGCCGCCGAACCGCCCGCGACGACAGCAGCCGTCGGCCCACCCCCGCCCGCGACAGCCGAAACGCCCGAGGAAAAGGGCGGCACGCCAGGTCTGAAACCCGCCAAGGCTTTATTCGGCGCCGTTGCAACGCCAGCCCCCCTCGCAGCGCGCGCGATCGGCACCTATGCCAAGGGCTGCCTTGCGGGCGGCCAAGCCCTCCCCGTCGATGGTCCAGCGTGGCAGGCGATGCGGCTGTCGCGCAATCGCAATTGGGGCCACCCGCGCCTTGTCGCCATGGTCCAGAAGCTCGCCGTCGACGGCAAATCTAAGGACGGCTGGCCAGGGCTTTTGGTCGGTGATTTAGCTCAACCGCGCGGCGGCCCAATGCTCACGGGCCACGCGAGCCACCAGATCGGGCTCGACGCCGACATTTGGTTGACCCCGATGCCCGACCGCACGCTCACTGGCGAAGAGCGCGAGAAAATCGAAGCCACGTCCATGCTGAGCGAGGACGGCCTCTCGGTCGCCCGCGACAACTGGACCGACGGCCATCTCAAGATCATCAAGCGCGCAGCCTCCTATCCCGAAGTCGAGCGCATTCTGGTGCACCCAGCCATCAAGCAGGTGCTCTGCACCACCGCCGACGGCGATCGCCACTGGCTCGCGAAAGTGCGCCCGTATTGGGGCCATCATTACCATTTCCACGTCCGCATCGGTTGCCCCGCAGGCTCAACCGATTGCGTCCCACAAAAGCCCGTCCCCGGCGACGACGGCTGCGGCAAGGAACTTGACGACTGGTTCAAGCTCCTGGCCAAGATCAAGCCTGAGCCCGCCCCGCTCCCACTTCCGGGCCAACCGCCCGTCGTTGCGGCAAAGCCCAAGGAAAAGCCCCCGACCACGCTGGATCAGTTGCCCGACGCCTGCCGTGTTGTGCTTGCGACCGGCAATCCGGCCGCCAAAGCCGATATCGAAGCGGCAGCGCTCGCGTCCAAGAAAGCTGTCGCTCCGACGTCGGCTGCCAAAGCCGCCGTTGCAGGTGCGGCAGCGGCCAAACCCGACAAGCCGGCTGCCGTCACCGAAAAGAAAACCGCAGCTCCCTGAGAAAAGCCAACACGAAACCGCCGATGGGGCTGGGTGTTTCCCCACGCCATTTCCAGCGCATGCGGTCGCAAGCGTCTCGATAACGGCACGCCGCTTCGCTGCCACAGCAACCAAACCGCAACGTTTTGTGGCTACACCTTCGTGATGCGTATCATCCATTGTTTCCGCGCCCCTGTGGGCGGCCTGTTCCGCCACGTTCAGGATCTCGCGCGCGCCCAGGCATCACTCGGCCACGACGTTGGCCTGATCGTTGGCAGCTCGGCCGCCGATCCGCTAACCGAAGTCCGCCTCGCAGCCCTGACACCTAGCCTCACGCTGGGCATCGCGCGCCTGCCGATGCGCCGCGAGCCCGGCCTCTCCGATCTCACAGCCGTCCGCGCCGTCGCCCGCCATGCACGGCTGCTGCAACTCGACATCCTTCATGGCCACGGCGCGAAGGGCGGCGCCTATGCGCGCCTCGCCGGAGGCCTGCTGCGCGCCCGAAAATCTTCGGTCGCAACCGTTTATACTCCCCACGGCGGCACGCTGAATTACGATCCCAGCACGCACCAGAACGCCATCTTCATGGCGCTCGAACGCCGTCTTGAGACCCTGACCTCCGGCCTCGTGTTCGAGAGTGCGTTCGCCGCCAACGCCTACGCGACCCGCGTCGGTGCAACTGGCGCGCCGCGCCGCGTGGTGCACAACGGCCTGCAAGCGTCCGATTTTTTCCAGCCCGTCCAT
>JBBRKD010000284.1:0-3807 GCA_038218255.1 Hyphomicrobiales bacterium
CAGGCCAGCGGCCCGACACAGCGCGGTGAACCAATTGACGACGCTGTTGGCCCGCAGGCCGCCGCCCTTCAGAGACCCCACGATTACAGCATCGGGCTCGTATGCATCGCCCGAATGTCGGTTTCGAAGAGCCTGGAGAGCTTGCCGAAGCTGCGGGTGCATCGGCACGCGGCGGCCCGAGCCGCATTTGGCGATTGAGCTACGCACCTCGATCATGGGTGCAATTCGACCATTCGGGTCGAGCACCATGCCCCAACTGAGCATGGCAATCTCGCGAGCCCGCAAGCCAGCTCGAACGGCTAGCAGGACCATGAGGCGGTCCCGTTCTGGGAACTTGGTTCGAGCGGCAAGCGACAACAGCCGCCGCAAATCTCGCGGGGATAGGACTTTGGCTTGTCTTCCAATCATGAGTAGAACTCCTACGCGTTGGGCACGACTCCGCTGTCTCGGGGCCAAACGGGCTTCGCGACGACGAATTCGATGCGAGTTTTTTGTTGGGGGATGGCGTTTACGCGTGCCGATCCGGGGGCAACCCGGTAGCTGGTGGCGCTCACGACGCCATGATGCTAGCCGAGGCGAACTAAAATGTCAAATTATGTCCTATTTTCAACGTGATAGGAGCTAAAGCCCGACCTGCGTTGGCGGCCAAATTGGCCCAATTTCAAGCAGTTTGCTGCCATTTTGGCCCGTTATGACCGGTTCGGCCCATGAACGCCCCGTCACGGGCCGGTTGGCGGGCCATAGGCGTGCCGTGGGCGGGCAAACGACCGGCGATGCGGCAACACTGCGCCCAACCTAAAAACGCCGCCGTTGACGTTGTTTTTGGCCCGCGCCGCCGCGCCATCGTTAACCAATTAAAGGTCAAATATAGGTTGCGCATGCATTGTTAGCGACCGTCACCCTAAGCCGACATGACCGGTCGGTCACCATCAGCCCTCAACCATCGGAATGGCCTGGCAGCTTACTGTACGCGGCCATAGCTTCCTCCCAGGTATCTTCGTGCAGCGCGGCACTGCCGAACAGCTCGAGGCTTTCCGCATCACGATGCATCGGCCTGTCGCGCGCTGGAACCGATCTCTCAAAGATGCGCCGTAGACTGGGGAACAGCCAAGCTGCCATAACGCTGGCCCGCATCAAGTGGAAGTCGGAAAACCGGTCGCTGTAAATGGCAAACTCCTGCCTTTCAGCGTCGCGAAAAGCATCCTCAGAAAGTCGGCGCGTAACGTGGATACCCAGATCGGCGGAATCGATTGGTTCACCGACACGCTTCTCCATTGCGTTGACGACCAAAGCAATGGCTTCGCCTTCGAGTTGTTCAGGCGAAAGATCTTCTGGGTGTGTAACGGCGTGTGCAACGAGGCCGCTTCCGCGTTCACTCAACCACGTCGTGACGGTTTCAACTTGCCAGCCAACGCGGTTGGGGGCGAGTTGGGTCGGCTTGGGAAACTTACCCTCACGAACCATGCGCTCGATAGTCCGGCGTGACACGCCGATGGCATCTTGGACTTGTTGGTAGCCAACGAACTGCGGCAGATGCTGAGGTTTTGGAATGTTTGGAGCTTTTGCCATGCCGACCGCCGTCAGTGATTTGGGTCGGAATGGTCAAGAGCACACGCTGTCAGCGTGTGCAACCGGTGTGTAACGGGCCTAGCGCACACGAGGGCAAAAATCGCGTAAAGTGCTGAAATTATTGGCGCACCCGGAGAGATTCGAACTCCCGACCCCCAGATTCGTAGTCTGGTGCTCTATCCAGCTGAGCTACGGGTGCATGCCAAGCGGCGTATCTAGCCAGTCTGGCCGCCCAACGCAACATCAATGATCGCCCCACCGATCGACCGCACTGACCTCGCGCGTCAACGGCTTGCGTCAGCCGACGCTGCGGTCGGGAAGCTCGAGCCGGAAAACCGCCCCGCCCACGCCGGGCGGGTTGTCGAGCAGCCGCAACGTGCCCCCGTGAGCCGCCGCGAGTTCGGCTGAAACGGACAACCCAAGGCCAGACCCTCCCTTGCGAGTGGAGCCTTGAAAAGCCTTGAACAAATTGGCACGGACTTTGGCGGAGATGCCCGGGCCAGTGTCGCCGACGTCGACGATGACACGGCGGGTTTCGCGCCGCGCCCTCACCGTGATTAAGCCCGGCTTGCGGACATCCGCCGGGGAAGACGGGGACGACGACGCGCTATCGGTCTGCGATTCGATCGCCTGCACGGCATTGCGAACGAGATTAGAGAGAATCCGGTAGAGATGGTCGGAATCGGCATCGACCCGTAAGTTGGGATCAAAATCGAGCTCCCAATCGATCGCACCCTCGCGCGGCAGGCCAAGCCCGTCGGCGACCTCCTCCAGCAGCGGCGCCAGCGCCAGAAGCTCGCGGCGCGGCTGATTTTCTTCGGCTTTTCCAAAACGCAGCGTGTCGTTGCAGAAGTTGATGGCGCGATCGAGCGAGGAGATCAGCTTGGGCGCGAACCTCTGAACGGTGGCGTCGGGAATAGCGGTCAGGCGATCTGAGATCACCTGGGCCGACGACAACATATTGCGCAGGTCGTGGTTGATCTTGCTGACCGCGAGGCCAAGCTGGGCGAGGCGTGACTTTTGCGCCAGCAGCTGGGCGAGCTGGCGCTGCATCTGTTCCAATTCGCGCTCGGCAGCCCCGATCTCGTCGAGCCGTTGGGACGGGACGATGACCCGTCCGCCATCCTCGGGGTTCTGGCTGAACGCCTGCATATTGCGCGACAGCCGCATGATCGGCCGCACAACCAGGATATACAGCGAGAGGTAGACGAGGCTCGCCGACAACAGAGAGATGAGAAGCGACAACCAGAACACGTTGCGGCTCTGCGCCCACATGACCGCGCGCAACGGCGCTTCCGGCATCACGATTTCGATCAAATCGTCGGGCTCGTTACCAATGCTGCCGAGCACGCGGATGTTGCGACCGTCCGGCCCAAACAGCACGCCCAGCGTTTCGTTGAAGAGCCGTGCCTGATGGATCAGCGTGGAAATGAAGCCGTCAGGCGTCTGGCGCAGATCATAGTGGGCGTCGATCTTCATGTCGTTGTCTACAGGCAACACGAGACGGCGTTGCCCGGAATGGCGCGAGGCGACGGCCTTGACCTGCGCGGTACGCAGAAGTTCGGCGCGGATCGACGAGGGCACGGCCCCGCCCGGATAGCTATCGGCGGCGAGAGCTGCAAGTTGGGCGGCGGCGAGGCGCTCTTCGAGCCAATTGATGCGGAAGGAGGCGAGCGTCGGCACAAAGATGAGCATTTCCGCCGTCATGACGAAGGCGGCGGTCAGCATGAGCAGCCGGGTCGGGAGGCCAAAGGCAAAGGCAGGCCAGGGCAGCCACGCAGGCCAGCGCAACCAAACAGGCCAGCGCAGCCATTCAGGGCGGCGTAACCACACAGGCAACAGAGCTCTCATCTTCGCGACGGCCGCCATCAGAGCAGGGGGCATAACGGCGCGTGACGCGCGCGTCTCAGCTCCCATGTCCGGGTCCTCGCTCGAATCTCGCGCCACGTGCCCTGAACCTTTCAGCCTCCCGCGATCCCGTCACGGGCAACACTGCGAGCCTATCCCAAACGCGCCAAAAACTTGACCCACTTTCGCCAGACAGCATTGCCAACGGCCGCCGCACCGCGTTGCCGGGCCACAGCCCCCGACACGTCGCCGAGCGTCGGGTAGGGGGCGACGAAGGCCGCCATATCGTCCAGCGTCAACCCCTTGGAGATGGCCAGCGCCCATACACCGATGAGTTCGCTCGCTGCACCCGACACCAGCGCGGCCCCGAGGATGGTGCCGCGCGGATCC
>JBBRKD010000285.1:0-3800 GCA_038218255.1 Hyphomicrobiales bacterium
ACGACGGCCTTGCCGTAGATCGACTTTCGGTTGAACAGCTCGACCAGCAGCATCATGCCGATGGCACCGAACACAATGACGATTTCCATTGGGAGGACGCGGACGCCCCACAGATCGATGCTTGCCTTACCCAGCGGCGAAGGGAACGCGAGATCGTCTCGGCCCCAGATGTTTTCTGCGATGTTCAAGAAGATGATGCCGAGCGCGATCGTCGCCATGATCCAGCCAGCTTCGGACTTAGTTTTGATGGCCTGCCGCACGCCCAAAAGCTCGACGAAGGCGCCCTGCATCATGCCGAAGACGAGCACGACCGGGATCATCAGAAGATAGGCTGGCATCGGCGAGAGGCCGAGCGAGAGAAAGAAGCGGATCGTGGTCCAGCCGACGAGCGCGCCGAGCATCAGCGCTTCTCCCTGGCCGAAGTTCAACGTCTTTGATGTGGCAAACGTCAACTGATAGCCAAACGCGATGACCGCATAGATCATGCCGACGGCGATGCCACTGACGATCAACTGGAGCAGGATTTCCATGGATTCACTTCGCTGTCGGCGGGTTGACGACTATCGGCGGGGTGGCGATGACCGGCTTTGAGAGCGCGTCGTCGTTATAAAAAAGGCGCGGCGTCATTCAACGCCGCGCCTTATGATCGTTCCGTATGCTTAGCTCTTCTTGGGCTTCACGCGAAGAGCCTTGTCGCCTGCGAGATCGCTCGGATCAACCGCTTCGACGCGGCCACCTTTGACGACGCCCATGACAGGGATGTTGGCGCTGATCGCTTCGTGATCTTCGGCGGTGAAGGGAGCGTCATAGGTGGTGACGACGCCTTCGACCTTGGTCTTGAGGTTTTCAAGAGCTTCACGGATCTTGGGGCCGTCTGTCGACTTGGCCTGCTCGATGGCCGCAGCCAGAAGGTAGACCGAGTCGTAGCCTTGGGCTGCCGACACGGGCGAGGGGATGCGGTCAACCTTGTAGGCGGCCTGATAGGCTTCGATGAAGGCTTTGCGCTTTGGCGTCGTGGGCAACTGGATGAACGTCTGGGGCATCATGGCGCCGTCGGAGTTCTTACCGGCGGGATCGATGAAGCTTGCCATGGACAGCGTCCATGAGCCGATCATGGGGACTTTCCAGCCGAGCTTGTCCATGCCGTTGGCGATCTGGGCAAGTTCAGGCCCGATGGCATAGGTGAGGATCACTTCGGCACCGGCTTCCTTTGCCTTCAGAAGCTGCGACGTCATGTCGGTGTCTTTGACGTTGAACTTTTCAACGGCAACCGGCTCGACGCTTTTTGCCTTGAGGGCGGCGAGGAGATCGTCCTTGCCGAACTGGCCATAGTTCGTGCTGTCGGCGAGAATTGCGACCTTCTTGAACTTCTGGCGACCGACCGCTTCGTCCACGATCATCGCGCTCTGCACGGTGTCGTAGGCGGCGTTGCGGAAGATATAGTTGGGCACGGGGAACTGCTTCGTCACCTTGGAACCGGTGGCGACGTTGTTCAAAACCGGGATCTCAGCTTCCTGGTAGAAGCGCTGTGCCGCGAGCGACACGCCGGTGTTGATGAAGCCCAAGGTCGCGACGACTTTTTCCTTGTTGATCAGTTCCTGAGCAACCTGGACGCCGACTTCGTTCTTGGCTTCGTCATCACGCTCGACGAGCGCGATCGGACGGCCCATGACGCCGCCCTTCTTGTTGATTTCCTCAACGGCGAGCTTCACGCCATCGCGCATGGATACGCCCATGGCCGAAGAGCCGCCGGTGAACGGCCCGCTAAGACCGACCTTGATCGGGTCAGCGGCAAGGGCTACCGTGTTCAGGCCGCCAAAGCTCGCCGCGCCAACCATGGCGGCAAGCAGAACATGCTTCATCGTCACGTTTCTCTCCCAAATAAATCGCAGGTTTTTTTCGTCCGGGTGCGGTTTTGATCGCCCCGATTTCGTCGGATATCGTGGAAGCTCGCGCCCGGTTTTGAACCTCAGCGCCGCCGTGCCCGCTTCCCTCCGACAATGCGGCTTATCACCACTGAGGCCGCGATGGGAAGCGTTCACACGCACCGACAACACAACGCATATGCACAATACGACGTGAGCGGATTGATTGCCTTCAGGGGCGAGGGCGATTTCGTTTGGTGCGCTCACGTTGTGCAATGCAACGGGATGGGGCGGTTGCGACACAAAACACGACGAAAGACTAATACGCCAGATCGGCCGACGTTTCGTCAAAGGCGGCGATCCCCGTCAACACAACGTTAGGCGCTGATCGCTATCTTAGGTTGCAGGACTTGTGACAAGGATACGACATGCACACCGAGTTGGCCGTTGCTCTTGAGACCCGTCCGCGCTCCAACACGCCCCTGTTTGAGGCTCTCGTGAGCGAAACGCATCATGCGGCGGCGATGACGGCGGTGGTCGCAAGCTGCGTGAGCGGCGCGCTGAGCGGCCGCCATGTGCTGGACCGGGCGACGATGGACCGGTTGCTGCCGGTGGAGCCTTCGGTGCTGCTGTCGCTGACGCGGCGCTCGCTGCTCGACATCGAACCGCTGACAGAGACGCGGCATGTGCTTGATGCGTTTTTCCACACGCTGCGCGAATTGCGTCGAGCCCTCGGCGTTTACTTCTTTGATGCCTGCGAGATCGGCGCGGAACGCGCGCTGGTCGTTCACGGGCGGACGCTTTTGTTGGTGTCGCGCGTGGCCTGCCACGAGAGCCTGCGGGCTGTGCGGGCGCTGGAGCTTGAGACCCCTGGACGGCTAAGCGACCTTTATTGTGCCCACGCGCACGCCTTGAGCGCGGTGCTGATCCAGGCCGAGCTTGGACAGATGCCATGCCTCGACACCGATGGCGCGCCAGTTGCCCCCGTGCTGCCGCAGCGCCGCCGCTCGACGCGCCGCTCGCTGGGCCAGGACTGTCGCATTCTGTACCGAAAGGCTGTTCTGGCGGCGTTCGTGAAGGACGTGTCGGTGGGTGGACTAGGCCTGCTGCGGGTGCCGTTCCTGCACCAGGACGACGCCGTCGTTGTGGAACTGAAAAGCGGGCGGCAGTTTTCCTGCGTGGTGGCGTGGTGCCGTGGCGAGACGGCTGGCGTGAGGTTCGACCAGGCGCTGAACGAAAGCGACCCGCTGATCGCACTCTGACCGTTAGCGCGTCGGGTCGGCTGCATCCTTTGGCGGGCTCGTTGAGGTGATCGCAACGAGAAGGGCGAGGATGCTGAGGCCGATCGCGCCCTGGAACCAGAGCTGCCACAGACTGAAACTGAAGGCCAACATGCCAGAGACGGCGGCAAACTGGGCGAGAAGATAAGGCTGAACGGAGGGCTGAGCACGCGCGACCAGCGACATCGCAGCCAAACCGATCGCTGCAAATAGGATCGCCCCCACGGCCCCCAGTTCATACCAGACCTGCAGGAACACGTTGTGGGCATGGCGGGCCGTCGTTGTTTCGTAGTCTCCGTCCCGAACCGTTTTTGCCGCCGACTTGGTCGGCTTCAGTTTATCGGCTTCGGTCTTGGTCGCGGTCGCGTCGGCGCCGATTCCGAGGATCGGTGCATGGCGGACCAACTGCGCGGTCGTGTTCCAGATCACCACGCGATGGCGGGCCGATGAGAAAAGCCCGTCGCGCGCATTGTGGAGGCCGACATCGTGCAGGCCGATCACGAGCGGGACCATGAGCAGGCATGACGCGCACCACGCAGCCGCGATTGCCCAGCGAGTCCAGTCGGGGGCCAGCGTCGCAAGCCCAAACGCCATGGCTGCGAGCACAATCGCTGCCTGCGACGACTGGTGGCCGCTGAACACCAACAGAATGGCG
>JBBRKD010000286.1:0-3791 GCA_038218255.1 Hyphomicrobiales bacterium
GACGGGACGCGCAAATGGCTGCTGCGGCTGCCCAAGCGCGGGCACGACCTCAGGGCACCCGAGATCGAGACGGTTTATATTCCAGAACGCGACCGTGGCACGCTGTGCATCTCAAGCCAGGTTGGCTGCACGCTGAACTGCTCGTTCTGCCATACCGGTACGCAAAAGCTCGTGCGCAACCTCGAAGTCTCGGAAATCGTCGGGCAGATTTTGCTCGCCCGCGACCGGATCGGCGATTGGCCGGGGGCTGAGCCACTGGGTGACACACGCCTGCTGCCGACGGGTGACCGAAAAATCACGAACGTCGTGCTGATGGGCATGGGCGAGCCGCTGTACAATTTTGACAATGTGCGCGACGCGATGGAAGTTGTATCGGACGGCGAGGGGCTTTCGCTCTCCAAGCGTCGGATCACGCTGTCGACGTCCGGCGTTGTGCCGGAAATCCCGCGCTGGGGCGCTCAATCTGCCTCGATGCTCGCAATCAGCCTGCATGCGGTGCGCGATGACCTGCGCGACGTGCTCGTGCCGATCAACAAGAAATATCCAATCCGCGAGCTGATGGCCGCGTGCCGCGACTATCCGGGGCTATCGAACGCCCGGCGGATCACGTTTGAATATGTGATGTTGAAGGGCGTGAACGACAGCTTGGCGGATGCGCGCGCGCTGGTGCGGCTGCTGGCTGGCATTCCAGCCAAGATCAATCTCATTCCGTTCAACCCGTGGCCGGGAACGGCGTATGAGTGCTCGGAGTGGGAGACCATCGAGCAGTTCGCCGATGTCGTGAACAAGGCAGGCTATGCGAGCCCGGTGCGGACGCCGCGCGGGCGGGATATTCTGGCGGCCTGCGGGCAGCTGAAATCGGAAAGCCTCCGCACGCGGGCGACTGAACGCTCTGGTGAAGGTGCCGCCGACCACGACGCGGCCATCTGAAGGCACGATTAATGTTTCAGGCCCTGGGTCGCATTCTGGTGGTCGGGTTCGCGTTGCTCGTGGCGATAGCCTGTGCCGCGTTCATCGTCGTGCGGCTTGGTCTTGAACGCGTCACGGTTGCGCTTCATGGCGACGGCGACGTGTTCGGCACGGTCTTCGACTGGATGTTCAGCGGGTTGCATCTGTCGTTATTTGCAACGCTCGTCTTAGCGCTTGCGGTCGTGATTATCGGCGAGGTCGCGCGGCTGCGCTCGGCGCTGTTCTATATCGCCGGCGGCGGGATTGCCGTTGCTGCCGCACCATTCCTGATCGAGGTGCAAAAGGCCGGCGGACCGGCAAACCTGCCCGCGTTTCTGTGGCAGGTGTTTGCCACGGCGGGCTTTGTCGGGGGAGCTGTGTATTGGGCACTTGCGGGGCGAAACGCCTGAGTGGCTGCGCGGCATCAAACGGTTTTGCATTGATTTGACCGGATTTATCCCCCACCAAGCGGGAGGGATTAGGCTCGTTCTGCCGTGATGGCTGGATTGATTGCGTTTGGATCGTGTGATGCGGACACTGATGAGGGTCCTGTTTGGGTTGACTTTGGCGTCCGTTGTGGCGGCGCTGGTCAAGGTTCTGCACGTTATTACGCCCGATGAACTGGCTGCACTTTCGGGTGATGCGCTGGCGGCTCGGCTTGAGCGAATGGTGGACCTCGTTGCGCTGATTACGACGCATCAGGCTGTCTTCACGGTGCCGCTGGCGCTGATCGGGATCGTTGTGTGCGAGGTGAACCGTTGGCGTTCGGCTTTCACGTACGCCGTGCTCGGGCTCCTGATCGCGGGCGGTGGGTTGGCACTGCAGTACACGGGCGAAAGCGAGCTGCGGACGATCGCCAATCCTTATGCCGGGCGGGCCTATGCGCTGGAGGGGTTGGCGGCGGGGCTTGTGTACTGGTTCCTCTCGGGACGGTATGCTGGATGGCGGCGCGGCGGGGGATTGGTCGTTGCCAAGCCGTACCCACTGGTGAAGCCGCGTCTGCAGGTCAGCGACGTGTGAGACAGCCACGTCTCAGCACTTTTGTGAGCGGCGGGGCGCTTGCGGCAGTGACCGACGTTTTCACAGCCGCGTTTCCCATGGTTTTCGTTGATGCTGCATTGCGAAAAGCGCGAGCCAGTGCCATGATGTTTTAAGGGTTTTCCCCGAGATTATGTCAAGTTCACGTCAAATGCGCTTTTAGATCAATTCGTTATCGGGACGCTTGCCATGGACGGTTCAACCGACCGCTTTGTACGGGGATGCACGGAAGCCAGCGTTGGATATGTGGCGGCAGCGACTGCGGCCTACACCGACATGGCGTGCCGGGCGTTCGACTTCTGGTCAACGGCGCTCTCGGGGCTGGTACCAGAAGCCGAGCGCGAACCGGTGCCGCCTGTTGCCGACCCTGTCGTTGCGCTCGAACCGCCCTTTGGACTGTCGTTTGCTGATTGGAGCCCGTTTGCTTGGCTTGAGCCGCGCCGCTACGACGCGCCGGCCCGCATCACTGGGATGTCGAACCCGGTCGAAGCGATGATGGCCATGGCTGGGTTTACGCCGTTGCGGGGCTCGCCGTCGTCGTGGGGCGTGGCGCGGCTGATGATCGATTCCGGCGTTCCGCGCGCGATTGCTTGGCCTGCGGCGGAAGCGAGTGCTGCGGCGCTTGATGCAGCCGATGCGGCGTCCAGCGGGGTGCGCGCCGTGCTCGCGAGTTATCATACCGAGGGTGGCTATGCGGGAGCGCTCACGACGATGGCGCCGTCCGCGGTGGCAGCGATGGTGATGATGGGCGTGGTGTCATATGCGCCGCCGACCCAAGGGATGTGGCCGTCTCTGTTCGGGTAGCTCACCATTGACCCGGTGATCGCGTCGAAAAAGCCCGCACGATCATTTGATCGCGCGGGCTTTATTTTCAGACGGACGGCTTTAACCGACGTTTACTGCTTGGTTGTCGTCGTCGGCGCGGTTGCCGGCTTGACGGCGGTTGCTGCCGGGGCAGCGGCCGTTGCGGGCTTGGCGACGGCGGGAGCGGCAGCCGTCGCAGGCTTAGCTGCAGCGGGAGCTGCGGCGGCGGGCTTCTTCACGGCAACGCCTGCAACCTTGCGGCAGTAAGCCTTGTCGACCTTGCCGGTCTTCGCATCAGCCTTCGTCGGCGTAATGAAGCCGCAGTCAGGGTTGGCTTTGCAGGCGGTCTCGTCGAGACCCTTGCAAACAGAGACTGCGGTCTTCGCCTTCGCGGGCGTTGCGGCTGCAGGAGCCTTGACCTCTGCCTTGGCAGCGGCCGGAGCTGGCGTTGCAGGCTTGGCCACGACGGCAGGTGCTGCCGGCTTGGCGGGGGCCGTCACGGTCGGCTGGGCGGCAGGCGCTGGGGCTGGCGGCTGCTGGGCGTTGGCAGTCAAAGCGACGAAGCTGAACGCCGTGGCAACCACAGCACCCAAGCTCAAAGTTTGCAGTTTCATCACGGCGTTGATCTCCAGTTTGTTAGCGTCGGCGGATGATCTACATCGAAATGGGGTGCAAGAACTAGGCGGTGCGATGAATATCGGCTGAATTTGGGAACGGCTGCGCATTGGGGAGCCGACCGCGTGGTCGTCCGACAGCTGAGTTCGTGGCACGGCGGAAGCGTGCATGGAGCCCGTAACGACGGGACGTCGCCGCATCACGACGGCTGATCGCTTGAGCATCATCATTGGAAAAATCAGGCAAAATCAAGGACACTAGCGGTTTTTGGTGGGGACTGTTTCGCCGAGCAATGGCTGTCTGCACGTGACGCGCTTTTGCGTTCGATGCGCGAGGGCCGGCGCTCAGTTTGGACTGCGGCCAATGATGTTGCGTTTGCAGCAAGG
>JBBRKD010000287.1:0-3791 GCA_038218255.1 Hyphomicrobiales bacterium
AAACGCCAAACCGCCGACGACCGCGATGATGTCGCCTTGAACGCCGCCCGTAGCCGCGCCGACCGGGCCGCGACCTGTCCCGTTCGTGCGCCGCTTCAAGCTGATCCGGTCATAGACGGCATACAGCAGGAAGCTCGTGAACAGCACCATACCTGCCAAATCGCCATTCGCGATCAAGTGGGCGAGCGCCCAGATCTTAATGGCGACCAGCATGGGATGCTTGAGCGCAGTCCGGATGCGCGAGGGCACGTAGGCTGCCACAAGCGCGATCGCAGCTGGGATCATGAGCAGGAACGAGACATGCTTGGCCCAGGTCGGCGGGGTCCATAGCACGGGGTTCTTGCCGGGCATCATCTGCAGCTTGTGATAGCCATAAATGATGAGCACAAATCCAATGAGCGAGAGAATCGAGAACATACCTTTGTAGGCCGTCTCCCCAAACCGGGCGACGAGGCCATCGCGCGTTGAGGCCGCAGTGGGCAGGAGATGCACACCAAGAAACACCGCCAGTCCCAGTCCCAAAATCAGCATATCGACATGTCCCGTTTCGCGTAAAACCCATCCCTGCGTTGTGCGCTGCACTCTATGGCCGCCTCTGCGCGTTGTCGATGGCCCCAGACATGGCCCCAGACATGGCCCCAGACATGGCCCCAAACATGGCTCCAGACATGCCCCGCAGACCGCCACCACAATTTGGGCCCGTGACGGTTGTAACGTGCCGCAACGTGGGAGGACGATACACCGGCTGCGCTCGGCTCACGGGTCGGTGCGCACCAACCAATCGGGTGCCCCATGACTGGAGACAGCACTGGATACAGCGCGTCCGCTAGCGCACCGCGACCGGGATCGACGTTAAGAGGCCGGGTTGCCAGGTTGCGCTATGAAGGCCTCATACACGTCGACGAACAGTCCAAGTGCCACGCGGACGAAGCCCACCGAATTTCGACCACGCCAGTCTCGCCGAACACCCAAATCACCAATGATCCCGACGTCGTCGATCGGTTTGCCGCAGGTGCGCCGGCCACGCCCACCGTTTTGCCCGACGCCGCTCGCCTCTGCTTGACCACGCCGCCGTGGCTTGACCGGCGTTACCAGATCAGCTGGCGTCGCAGCTTGGCTCATACGGCCGCGTGGCTCATCACGATTGCGATCACACTTGCGACCACCCTCGGCATGATGGGCGCGGTGTTGGGATGGGAGCAGAGCGCTAAGATCGCAAGTGCAGCGCAAGCTGCCGTTCACGCAATCCTTTCGACAGCAAGCGACCTTGCGCGCCGCTGACCGCCCACTGGCATGGTACAGACGTCGAACCTGTCGGCAACTAACGGCCCGTGGCCAAGCCACCATAGTCTCGCCGTCCGAATCACGCCCAAGCTGCCTGGCTAGTATCCGCCAGAAAGCACCCCATGCGCCTCGCAACCTACAACGTCGAGAACCTGTTCACGCGCGCCAAGGCCCTCAACCTCGACACGTGGGAAGAGGGCAAGCCGATCCTCGAGCGCTTTGCAGAGTTGAACCAGCTATTTGAAGAAGGCACGTACACGCCCGACATCAAGGCGCGCATTCTGACGCTGTTGTCCTACTTCGGGTTGGAAAAGGTCAACGAAAGCAAGTTCGTCATCCTGCGCGTCAACCGCGGCGAACTGATCAAACGCTCCCGGTTCACCGGCCCAGCCATTGCCGCAAATGGGCGTGGTGATTGGATCGGGTGGCTTGAGCTTAAAACCGAGATCATCAACGAAACGGCCACCCGCAACACCGCCCAGGTGATCCGCGACATCGATCCCGACGTGCTTGGCGTCGTCGAATGCGAGGGCCGCAACGCCCTCCTTCAGTTTTCCAATCAGCTACTGCCCGCCGTCGGCGCTGCGCCCTTCGATAGCGCCATGCTGATCGACGGCAACGACGAGCGCGGGATCGACGTCGGGCTGATGACGAAGCGCGGGTACATCATCAATTGGATGAAAAGCCACGTCGACGACAAGGACGACGCGGGTCGCCAGCACATCTTCAGCCGCGATTGCCCCGAATACGGGATCTATACCCCGAGCGGCCAGACGGTTTGGGTCATGGTCAACCACTTTAAGAGCAAAGGCTATGGCCGACAGGACGCGTCCGATCGCAAGCGGTTAAGCCAAGCGCGCCGCGTGCACGCGATCACCGAACGCCTAAAATCTGAAGCAGCCAGCCTCATCGCCGTCATCGGCGATCTCAACGATACGCCCGATAGCGAAGCTCTGGCCCCGCTGTTCCAAGAGGCAGGCCTTCGCGACATTTCCAAACACCCCACGTTCCAAAGCGACGGCCACCCCGGCACCTACCAGCGCGGCGGTGCGAAGGATAAAATCGACTACATTCTACTCTCGCCAGCCCTCTACGAGCGCGTCCAGCAGGGTGGCGTCTGGCGAAAGGGCGTGTGGGGGCCCAACAAGCACCCGTCGTGGGAAATCTACCCCGAGATGATCACGTCGTACCACGCAGCCTCCGACCACGCCGCCCTTTGGGTCGATGTGGACGTGTGATGTTGACGTGTGACCCGTTACGGCAAAAACCCCTTATCGAGGTCGAGCGCCTGACGGCCGATTTGCTGGCCCCTCGCGTTGCTGTGCGTCGCCGTCCAGGCGAGATGCGTGCCAGCCTGCTCGGACGACCGCGAGCGGAGCGAAACGCCAATCGCTTCGCCTGCCGCAACCGTGATCGGCGTCAGCAGCGGAAAATAGAGCTGCTCCCAGTGGGTGCGTGGCGCATCCGGTGCCGTCGACAGCGTGATGCCTGATCCAAGTTCAGCTTCCCACCACGTGGCAAACCCGTACACCGTCTGAGCCCGTGGCAGCACCCAGCGCGCCTCCCCCTTGCGTGACGACTTCCGCTCGCCCGTGAGATCAACCCGGTCCCACACCTGTGCGCTCTGTCCGTCAGCGAGCAGTTCGCTAGCCGCCATTTGGCGCACATAGGCGTTATTGAGGCTCATGATCTTGGCAATCGACAGATCGAGGCCGTATCCGACGCCCTCCCACACTGTCAGCTCCTGGTGGATGCGGTCGCCCGTCACCGGCGCCACGACCTGCATCACGGCCCGGGGGATGAGTGCCCCTCCAGGCTTCAGAAATCGCGCCCGTGCATCTGCGAGCGTGTCGATGATGTTTTCTTCAAACGCATAGTTGCCAAGCGTTTCCGACACGATGACATCGACCTGCGGCGGATCGAGCATCTCGGTTGAATGGCACGGCACGATCTGGCACTGCCGCGCCACGCCATTCGCATTGATGATAGCTGCTGCAACGCCAGCAACGGCCGCCGTCTCGAACAAGTACACAGTCTTTGCGCCGAGCTTGGCTGCCATCAAACCAAGCAACCCCGTCCCCGCCCCGATGTCGGCGACCGTGGTCACGCCCGGCGTGATGACCGCCTTGAGCGCCGCATGGAACGCTGCGTTGCGGACGGCATCGGCAATCAGGGTCCGGTGATATTCGATGCGCATTATGAGAGCCGGAGATGCTGGCGGCGGAGTTCAAACAAAGTGATCGCGGTGGCGATGGACAGATTGAGGCTGTCGAGGCGGCCAGCCATCGGGATTTTGACAAGCCGCGAACAGGCAGCCGTTAGCTCACGCGAGAGCCCCGGCCCTTCGCTACCCATCACGACGAGCAATGGCCCCGCCACCTGAGCGGATCGCACATCGTGCGTGGCGTCCAGATGCGTGCCCACGACATCGCCCGGCCATGTCGCGCGGAATGCCAGAACGTCGTCTGCCGATAGGGTCACCAACGGCACGGCAAAGATCGACCCCA
>JBBRKD010000288.1:0-3781 GCA_038218255.1 Hyphomicrobiales bacterium
CTGTCAGCATCCGCCCGCCGACGTTCGCGACAGCCTGCCTCAGATCGGCAATGGTCATATTGTCAAGCAGCACCACGTCGACAGCCGACCGGCCACCCTTCGCTCCACCCAACGCCAAAACCTCATCGAGCTGCGCCAGCGTATCGACCTCAACCTCGATCTTGACCAGATGCCCAGCGTTGGCCTGCGCGGCGCGGATGGCTGTCGCAAGCCCACCGGCTGCAACGATGTGATTGTCCTTGATCAAAATCGCATCGAACAGCCCAACCCGATGGTTGCGCCCGCCACCGCACCGCACCGCGTATTTCTCAAACGCCCGCAATCCTGGCGTCGTCTTGCGCGTATCAACGATCGTCGCCTGCGTATGGGCCACCGCATCGACGTAGCGCCGCGTGAGCGACGCAATCCCGCTCATCCGCCCCATGAAGTTCAGCGCAACGCGCTCAGCCGACAGGATGCCGCGCGACGCCCCCACGATCCGCACGAGCACGCTTCCCGCCGGAATCAAATCCCCATCGGAAGCCGCAGCCGTGAAGGCGACGCTAGGGTCGAGCGCCTGAAAGGCCGCCTGGGCCACATTGAGCCCCGAGACGACGCCAGGCTTACGGGCCACGATCATAGCCATAGACGTCGCAGTCACGGGCACGGTTGCACGCGTTGTAACATCGCCCACAAGGCCCAGGTCTTCCGCCAGAGCATCCTGCACGGCGCGCGTCACGAGACCTGTCGAAAGCGCCCCATCCAACATCGTCTCACTCATACAGCCGTTCTCACCAGGATGGGTTTCGGGTTTCGCCGCGTGGGGGCTACGACCGACAACCGCTCGATCTCGCCCTGCGCGGTCACCTGGACAAAGCTTCGCACGGCCTGCGACGGATCGGCCTTGGGAAAATCGCTCCGCCAATGGCCGCCCCGGCTTTCGCGCCGCGCCAGCGCGCTCGATGCGATCAATCGCGCGGTCAGCGCCATATTGGCCAGCACCACATCGCCTCCCGCAGCCCGCGCGACACGATCAATGGCACCGAGCGCAGTTTTCAATCCCGCCGCATCGCGGATGACGCCAACGTGTTCTGTCATCGCGCCGCGCACCGTCGCAAGGCCTGCCGCCCGCGCCTCCCCGTCCCAGACAAACGGCACGGCATCAGCTGGCGCAGCCACCGCCCCCGGCACCCAGCGCGCCTGGATGTCGGCTGCAACGCGCGCGCCAATAACAACCGCCTCCAGCAACGAGTTCGACGCCAGCCGGTTCGCCCCATGCAGGCCGGTCGAGGCCACTTCGCCGGCCGCCCACAACCCAGCGATGCTCGTTCGCCCGTTCACGTCGTTTGCAACGCCGCCCATGTGATAGTGCGCAGCTGGTGCCACCGGCAGCAGATCGCGAACGGGATCGAGCCCGGCCTGCCGACAGAAGGCATCGACCGTTGGAAATGTTTCGGGAAAGTGCGCGCCCGGTTTTGTCCGGCAATCGAGAAACGCGCCCGCCCCTGACTTGATCTGTGCCGCAACCCCACGCGCCACAATATCGCGCGGCGCAAGCTCGGCCCGCGCGTCCACATCAAGCATGAACCGATGGCCGTGCCGGTTGACGAGCGTCGCGCCTTCCCCGCGCAACGCTTCGGTTGCGAGCGGAGCAGGGTCCATCCCCACATCGAGCGCGGTCGGATGAAATTGGACAAACTCGGCATCTGCGATCACAGCGCCTGCACGGGCGGCAAAGGCGATGGCTTCGCCGCGCGCCGTCGGCGGATTGGTTGTCACCCCATAGAGCGAACCGACCCCACCAGTCGCGAGCACAACCGCTCCCGCCGGCAAGGTCTCGATCGTGCTGACCCCATCGCGGACCTTGACCACCCGGACGCCGGCAACGCGGCCCTCATCGAGCGCCAGCCCGACAGCCGCACATCCAGCCTTCACCTCGATCGATGGCGTGGCCCGCACGCGCGCAATCAGCGCCTGCATGATCGCAAAGCCCGCCCTGTCACCCGACACCCGCACAACCCGGTTGGCGTTGTGGGCGGCTTCCCGCGAGAGCACATAAGCCCCGGCATCGCCGCGATCGAACGGCACGCCATAGTCGCTGAGATCGAGAATGCGGGCGCGCCCCTCGGATGCGATCGTCATCGCGATCGCGGCATCCACGATGCCAGCTCCGGCTGCAATCGTATCGGCCGCATGCGCGGCCGCCGTATCACCGTCCCCGACAGCTGCCGCAACCCCGCCTTGCGCCCAGATACTGGACGCGCCCTCTCCCAACGGGGCCGCCGCAATCACAGTCACGGGCAGCGGAGCGAGCTTGAGCGCTGCAAACAATCCGGCGAGCCCTGCCCCCACGATGACGATCGGGCCGCGGCCTGGCTCAGCGGTTGCAGACTTGAATGGCGACATCGATACGAGCTTTCAAAGAGTGAGCGCGAGACATCAACGCCGGCGGCAACGATATGCGCGGTCGCCGATCGGCGTCAGTTCGGCAGGTTGATCATGCGCTCGACCGCCCGCCGGGCCCGCTCAGCGACGTCAGCCGACACGGTCACTTCATGCTGCAGATGCACGAGGCTGTCGTAGATGTTTTCCAAGCTGATGCGCTTCATATGCGGGCACAGGTTGCACGGCCGCACGAACTCGACATCGGGCACTTCGACAGCGACGTTCGACGCCATCGAGCATTCGGTCACGAGGATGACCTTGCGCGGCCGGTTGGTTTTTACCCAGTCGATCATACCCTTCGTGGAGCCGGTGAAATCGGCGGCCGCGATCACATCCGGCGGGCACTCCGGGTGGGCAATGATTTTCGTGCCGGGGTCTTGAGCGCGGAACA
Source organism: Hyphomicrobiales bacterium (assembly GCA_038218255.1). Taxonomy (GTDB): domain Bacteria; phylum Pseudomonadota; class Alphaproteobacteria; order Rhizobiales; family Hyphomicrobiaceae; genus JANXVY01. Next base: position 2,816 of record JBBRKD010000288.1, read on the forward strand.
CTTCGAGCTCGGCCGCCGTGAATCGCTCATGCACCTCGCACGCGCCCTTCCAGGCGATGATCTCGACCTTGGTCTTCGTCTGCACGTACTTCGACAAATACTGGTCGGGGATCAGCAGCACACGCGGGGCGCCCAGGCTTTCAACCACGCGCACAGCGTTCGACGACGTACAGGTGATGTCGCATTCAGCCTTCACGGCCGCACTTGTGTTCACGTACGTCACGATCGGCACGCCCGGGTAGGCGGCCCGCAGCATGCGCACGTCGTCGGCGGTGATGGAGGCAGCCAGCGAACACCCGGCACGCACGTCGGGGATGAGCACCATCTTGTCGGGACTGAGCAGCTTTGAGGTCTCGGCCATGAAATGCACGCCGGCCTGAACGATCACATCGGCCGTGGTCGTCGCGGCTTCGCGCGCGAGCTGGAGGCTGTCGCCGCGAAAATCCGAGACACCGTGAAAGATCTCGGGCGTCATATAGTTGTGCGCCAGGATGACCGCGTTGCGCTCTTTTTTGAGCCGGTTGATCTCGTGGATCAGAGGCGCGTAATGCGGCCATTCCATCGGCGTGATGACGCCGCGCACCTTGGCATACAGCGGCTCCATCTCGCGGGCGAGCGCTTGCGTGAAGGGAAACACCGGACGTGAGGGCGCGGAATGGGCCTGTGACGGTTTGAGCGCGCCAGCCGGGGCTTTGCTTGCTGTGCCGTCCTGAACGGCTGCACCACCGACGCTGAGATCAATCACGGTTCTGTCTCCCAACTTAGTTATACTCAAATTGAGCACTTAGCCGATAATATTAGGAACGGAATGCCCCGTTGACCAGAACCAAAGTGATCAAATTTTTGTGCCTGCGATCCTGAGGCGCAAGGCTCGACCTCGCGCAGGCCTATCCTTTGGCGCACTGGCATGCGCCTGCTCGACCCCATTCCGCGCGTTGAGGGTAAAAAAATGCACCTGACGCAACC
>JBBRKD010000289.1:0-3779 GCA_038218255.1 Hyphomicrobiales bacterium
GCGCGGCCAGCGTCCGTGCCATGGCGGCTGCGCGCTGGATTCGAACCTGATCGATCAGCGGGAGAAGCCCGGTCCCGCTGAGCTCAGATCCTGCCTCAAGCAGGTCGATCGGTGACCCGTCGGGCGACTGCAGAGCGATGGACACGTCGTAGTGTTGTGGCCGCTGGTCGCTCAGGCCCAGGATGGGTTCGACGTAAACGGCGATGCGCTGGGCATTCAAAGCCGAGAGGATCCCGGTACGGATGGCAGCGGACGCCAGCGCATTTAAGGATGGCGCGCGCCCGTCATTGGGCCACGCCACATCGTCCGGCAAGGCCAGCGAGGTCGCATCGGCTGCCGGCGACCGCTTCAAGGCATGGATCGAGGCCGCCAACTGTTCGCCGGCCTGCGAACTCTCGGGGTACCGGCTCAGCTGATCGAGGAGTGACGGGGCAGCCTTCCCCGCATCGCGCGCGTTGACGGTATCGGCCAGTTGCCGCACGAGCCGATCCACGCGCTGGAACTCGCTTTCGCCGTTGGCGGCGAACGAGGGCTCTTGGCGATCCAAAGTAGAGTGCCGTGCCAGTGAGGCCAGCACGGGCGTTGCGACCGCTGGCTGCAGGTCACGCGTCATCGCCTGCTCCAGAGCGGGCTCGGGCGCGGGGCGCACCAGACCGAGCGCCCACGAGGTATCGATGGCAACCGGCTCCACATCGGGACCCGATGCAGCGGAACTCAAAAGGTCGAGCGCGAGCTGGGTTGGCTTCACGGTTGGCTCGGCTTTGTCTGGCCCGTCGGGAGATACAGCCTCCGCCACCGCCAAAGCCGTGGTCGCCGCGACAGGATGCGTTGGTTCGGGGTTCACAGCGGCGTCTGGCTCGCGTCTGCGACGCGTGGCACCCGTGTTGGTCGCCCGTTGTGCCAGCGCCAGATGTCCGCTGACGCCCGCGACCAGCACGACGAGCCCCGCCGCGAAGGCCAGCATGGGGTCGATCCCGCGCTCGAGCGTCAGGAATGCACCCGTAGCAACGCTCGTCGCCAAGATGGCGATCGTCGTGAACACGTGAGCACCGCTGCTGATCTTCACGCGTCGCAACACCGGTTCGGAGGTCGCATCGGGGGCGGGTGCAAGGAGGAGGGCCATGGCCGGAGACCTATCAGCTGAAGCGATTCGCATATCACCTGCAACGACACGCCGCTGATGCTCCGGTGACAATGACCCATGTCGGCAACCGGCAGTTTGTCACCAGTTTTCGACAACCGTTCAGGCACAGAACCTATCTCAGATTGTATGAAGACTAGCTGCAACCTTGTCGTGGATGGTTGCAAGGTCGTCCTCGGTCGCGATCAGCGATGGCGCAATAATGAGCGTGTCGCCCGCGATCCGCACATAGAGGTCGTGCTCGTGGAACGACTGTTCGATCAGCGCATAGCCCTTGGCGCCGGGCTTGCCGGGGTCCGGCTCCAGATCGACCCCGCACATCAGCCCAATGGGCCGGATATCGACGACGTGTGGCGCGCCCTTCAGCCCCATCATGATCTCAGCAAACCGCGCTTCGAGGCAGAGCGCGCGCTCAAACAGCGCATCGTCCCGGTACACATCGAGCGTCGCAAGGCCGGCCGCCACTGCGAGCGGATGCCCTGAGTACGTGTGGCCGTGGTAGAGTTCGACCAGATGCTGCGGCCCGGTCATCAGCGCGTCGTGCACGCCTGCCCGAACGAGAACGCCCGACAGCGGCACCGCCCCATTGCTGACGCCCTTAGCAAAGCAGATCAGGTCGGGAACCACGCCGAAACGTTCGGCTGCAAATGCATAGCCGAGCCGCCCGAAGCCGGTAATCACCTCATCAAAGATGAGCAGAATGCCCGCGGCTTGCGTGATTTCGCGCAAGCGTTTGAGATAGCCTTTGGGCGGTGGCAGGCACCCCGTCGATCCAGCGACCGGCTCGACGATGACGGCTGCGATCGTCGACGCATCGTGCAGCCCGATCAGCCGTTCGAGATCGTCGGCGAGATGGGCCCCCCACTCGGGCTCGCCGACGCTGTAGGCTTGCTGTGCCCGGTTGTACGTTGTCGGCAGATGGTCAACGCCCGCCAGCATCGTGCCGAAAGCCTTGCGGTTTGCCACCATCCCGCCGACCGAAATCCCGCCGAACCCGACGCCGTGATAACCGCGCTCGCGCCCGATCAGCCGTGTCCGCGCGCCCTCGCCACGCGCCTTGTGATAGGCGAGCGCAACTTTCAGCGCGGTCTCGACCGCTTCCGACCCCGACGTCGCAAGCAACACATGGTCTAGATCGCCCGGGGCCATCAGCGCCAAACGCGAGGCAAGCTCGAAGGCCGCCGGGTGCGCATATTGGAAGGGCGGCGCAAAATCGAGGGTTGCCGCCGAGCGCTGGATCGCGGCCACGATTTCAGGCCGTCCGTGACCTGCATTCACGCAGTAGAGACCAGACGTCGCATCGAGGATCGTGCGGCCGTCCGGCGTCGTCAGATGCATGCCAGCCGCACCCGAAAACATCCGTGGCCGTGCCTTGAACGCGCGGTTCGCTGTGAATGGCATCCAATAGGCGTCGAGCGCGTTCGTCGTTCCAGCCATGCGCTAAACCTCACTTAAATCAGCTTGGCCACGATCAGCGTGGCCATCAACGTATTGTAGAGCGCGTGGCACACGATCGCGACCCGTAGGCTGCCGGTTCGGATTAATACCCACGAGAACAACATCCCGATCACGAACACCTGCGCCATGCCGACCGGCGAGTAGAGATGCACCAACGCCCACAGCCCAGATGTGATCAGCGAAGCGCCGTATACGCCGATCTTTACATTTGACAATTTGGCTAGAAGCCCCGATTTAACAAAGAGATAGAAAAAAAATGTTCCAACGAGAGCTGGCTTCAAGATATCGACAGGCGACGACGGTGCAGACAAGTACGTGGCAATAATCCAGCCCAGAAAAAATACGGTCACGGCCCCGTGAGTTTTAAGTAACGATCGGGAGAGTGCCGAAAACAGGAAGCCCCGCGTGAGTAGTTCTTCTGACAGCGGTGCGCCGATCCCGACCAGAATGAACGCCACCCACCACCATTGCGAGGCAAACATGGTCTTGAAGATCGCAATGTCGCCTTTGGCGAGTTCTGGATCAATCAAGCGGATGATATTGCTCATGATCACGGTTGCGAGCAGGAGCAGCGCGAACGCGATCGGGTAGGCCTTCAACCCTTGCGCAGGGGCCCTGAGGGCCATCACGTCATAGGCCTTCCCGCCGTAGCGCGTCGCGACATACCAAGTGGCTGCGATCATTACGGCCTGTTGCATGAGCGTGCCTGCGACTTCGATTCCCACTTGTTCGACGGAAATCGAGGCAATCATTGCCCCTGCGGCCAGCAAGGCGACGACGAACACCCCAATGGACGCGAGCGTCCCCCACCCGGCAGTCCACGGCGTGTGCGGCACATACGCTGCCGGTCCGCGAAACATCGAGTGGGTCTGGGGCTCTGTTGGCGCGATTTCCACGGCAGGATCAATCGTTTGCATGCGTCGAGGCTCTCTGTCGGAAGGGAATTTTTGCCGATCTTAGGCGACAGAGGTTGCGACACCCTTTTTTTCTTGCGCGTTCCCACGTATATCAGGGGTGCCGGATTCGTCCGGCTATAGCGATAAATGGACGTCGTAATAAGCCATTCGGACCCGGGGGCGGTACCCGGCGCCTCCACCACATGCCGCCGCGAGAATTGAGCCGTGCGGCGGCATCTGATGGGGGCGAACTAGGATCGACGAGGGTGTAAAGGGCTATCTTT
>JBBRKD010000290.1:0-3767 GCA_038218255.1 Hyphomicrobiales bacterium
CTGCCCTCATCGGGATGGGATTGCTCTCGCTCCTGCCGATCGCCATCCGTCGTATGCGCGATGCCCGTGCGCGGACAGATCACTGAGACTGAGATAGAAGCCTGCATCATGAGGATGCTTCCGATCTCCGTTGTCATTCCAACGCTCAATGCAGAGGCCTATCTTGCGCGGTGCGTGGCCGCACTTTCCAGCACCGCAGAGATCATTGTCCCAGATGGCGGTTCGACGGACGGCACGCGCGAGCTCGCCGTCAGCCTTGGTGCATCCTGCATCTGTGCACCGGCCGGCCGAGGACCACAACTGATTGCCGGTGCCGCCCGCGCGCGGTGCGACTGGCTGTTGTTTATTCATGCCGACACCGTGCTCGAAACCGGTTGGGAGGCCGACGTCGAAGCGTTCATTGACGACCCATCTCATTTAGGCCGCGCTGCCGCTTTTACGTTTGCGCTCGACGATGCGTCTCACTCTGCGCGATGGCTCGAAGCTGGCGTCAGACTGCGATCGCGCCACCTGGGCTTTCCCTATGGCGACCAAGGCCTCCTGATCTCTAGGAGCTTCTATGATGCGCTTTCAGGCTACAAACCGCTCATGATCATGGAAGACGTCGACATCATCCGCCGGATCGGCCGCGCGCGGCTAACCGTGCTCAGCGCGCGCGCCGTGACGTCGGCTGACCGCTGGCAACGGGAAGGCTTCCTCAAGCGCAGCTCGCGCAACCTCACCTGTTTGGCAATGTACTATGCGGGTCTTCCCCAGCATGCGATCAAGCGGTTGTACGGATGAGCGGCGGACGAGCGCGCAACGGTCCCGCCCGCCATCTCGTCATCTTCGCCCGGTATCCAACCGCAGGCGGGGGCAAACGGCGACTGGCTGCAAGTGTCGGCGCGATCGAAGCGCTTCGCTTCCAGAGGGGGCGCTTGCGCGTTCTGCTGGCTCGGCTGTCGGCTGACCCGCGCTGGACGACGTGGATCGCCGTGACGCCCGACCGGTCGGGACCGTGGCCATCTCATGTCAAAACGATACGCCAGGGCGGCGGCGATCTTGGAGCGCGCCTTGCCCGCGTCGTCCGCACGTTGCCACGGGGACCCGCCGTGATCATCGGCACAGATATCCCTGGCATCGAGGCAGCCCACATCGCCAAAGCCTTTCGGGCTATTGCGGGCCACGATGGCGTACTTGGACCCGCAACGGACGGCGGGTATTGGCTGATCGGATTGCGGCTTTGTCCGCGATTGCGGTTGCCGTTCGCGCCCGTCCGCTGGTCGAGTGAACATGCACTCGCTGATACGGCGCGCAACCTTGCAGGCGCGCGCGTTGCGATGCTGGGTGTGCTCGAAGACGTGGACGATGCCATGTCGTTAAAGCGCCTGGGGGCTGGGGAGCGGGTTGTTCGCCACTCGGGCGCACCCTAGAGTTTGTCCGCTTAAGATAGAATCACGGATAGAATCTAGCCTACTGTTTTGGCGTGCTTCTTATCCTGAAACCGCTTCACACTATTCCGAAAGCACTCTAACGGTCTGCCACGTCAGGCATGGGCAAGCTGCTCGCAGACGAGCTGAAGCGCGCGATGAACCCACGGTCGATCCAGTCCTTCCAAAACCAAACCCAGGTGCCTGAGACGGCGAACTTGCCGTAGGCCGCAATCGCGCGCTTTTCGCCAAGCGAGATCAGCGCCAGAGCGGTCTGTTGGGGCACGTGGGGTGAAAGCTGATCGCAGCGCGCGCGCCTGCGCAAGTTGTCGGCGACGGCTGGACCTTGGCGGACGGCGAAAACGCCCGATTTCGGGCGGGGGTGATCTAAGATGCTCGCGCAGTCCCCGACCGCGAAGACGTCGGCATCGTTGACGACCTGGAGCGTTGGCCTCGTGGCGAGGAACCCATCCGGGGTGAGAGCAAATGCCGTGCTCGTAAACCAGCTGGGGGCAGCGGCTGCGGTCGACACCAAGACAGCATCGGCAGCGAGGATGCGGCCACTCGCAAGCGCCACGGACCGTTGCGTAATTCGGGCCGCGCGATCCCCAACGATCACGTCGATACCGGCGCGAACTAGGGCCTGCGTTGCCAATTGACCCGCGCGCTCGTTGTGGCCGGGGAGTACCGCGCGGCCTGCGACGAGAGAAAATCGGAACGCTGTAGGCTCCAGGCCAACAGACGCTGCGCGGTCGCGCAGCCGGTAGGCCGTCGCCAGTACGAGTTCGACGCCAGCCGCGCCGCCGCCAACGAAAACAAACGCGCGGGGGCCATTCGGGCTCAAGGCTTGCTTTTCGATCTCGCGCCATTTCGGCGCAAACAGCGATACTGGTTTGACGGCCAGGGCGTATTCGCGAGCGCCCTCTAAGCCTCCGAGCTGAGGCGTGATTCCAACGTCGATCGACAAAAGGTCGTACGAGAGCGGCGGCTGATCCGTGATGAACACCTGACGCGTGGCTCGATCCACGCCTTTGGCCTCGCCATGGACAAGATGCACGCCAGCCGCCCGGGCGAGCGACACCAGATCGATGTGACACTGATCCAGGGTGTAGTGGCCGGCGACAAACCCTGGCAGCATGCCGGAATAGGGTGCCGCGAGTTCCTTTGCGACGAGCGTCAGCCGGACTCCCGGCTCCGGTTTGGCTCCGAAGGCCTGCAAAACAGACACATGGGCGTGTCCGCCACCCAGCAGGACAATAATTTTGGTAGTCATTCGCCCCCGACCGATAAGACACAGCCCCTGCGCGCCCATCTCCCTCGTGTTCGCCGTTGGCCAGCCTTTGTTACTGGCACCTGATGCGCCGGGAGATGCCGTCCGCAGAACATGCCATGGGAAGGGGGACGAGCGAGCGACGAACCCCTACCCTACCGCGATGTGGGCTTCGACCTTGCGTTTAATAGGCCCGTGGTTCCCCTACGATCTCGGATGCTTGATATGACCGCACCCCGAAGTGGTATCCAGGCGCAGTTAGACCCTGCGGGTGTTCCTGGATCGTGCACCGATGGCGCCAGCTTCTGGTGCCTCGTTTGAGTGGGTCACAGGACTGGGAAACGCAATTTAGTCGTGCTGGACGTTGAAGCTCCGTACAATCGTTGGGACGTGTGCGTCGGATCATCATGTTCGCTCGTCTTGGTCCTGCGTTGCCGAGGTTCGGATTATGGTCATCACCTTTGAAGCAATCGCAGGTGGCTGGCCCGGCTGGAGGTCAGCGACCTTTGACCTGCAATGACCGATGTTCCAAGACGGCATCAATGATTAGATTGGAAACATTCATGACATCGCGCGCGGGTAAGTATGGATTTGTGTGATTGCTAGACGTATTTTGTAACGCCGAAGAAACGAACCCTTTGTTTGAACATTTTCGCTTGAAGCGATCGGCACTGCGAGCGCTGCAGCTGCGGCGCGCCGATGGCTCAGCGTGAATGCAGATGGAATGATCGAGAGTTGCATTTGTCGGTCGATATGCAGGGCCGGTGTCAATGATCGGTTTAAGTCAACGCGCAGAAAGCAAAACAGCAACAACACAACAACAGGACGAACACCCCATGCTTCCCCCAATCGTCGACATGCGCAATCGCCCGTCCTGGCTTCATAAATTCTTCGGTTCCACTCCGGGGACCCCGGAATACGATGTCGTACGATGGTTGAACAAGCGGGTCGGCACGCTCGACATCGACCATTTCACCAAATCTCCTGAACTCCCCGCATTCATTGCCGAAATGGATGCTGCGGCGATCACTGTTGGTGTCATGGTTGCCCGAAGCACACCGACAGTCCGCGTTGGAAATGAGGCCGTT
>JBBRKD010000291.1:0-3731 GCA_038218255.1 Hyphomicrobiales bacterium
ATCGATTGTCCAGGTGCCCTGGCGCCGAGAACCGTTCCACCATTATTCTGAGCAACGACGTTGAGTTCCTTGAAGCGCGACCAGTTCGTCCATTCGACTGTGGCGAGTACGCGAAGGTTCGGAGCGACGGCCTGTTGCAGGCTGAGGTTCACGATGTCAGGGAGCCTCAGGTCGACTTTGGCGGCCAATGGGTCGGGAACGCCGGGCAATGGAAAACCAGCGCTCGTTCCGAACGCGCCGCCGAGCGTGTGCGTGATCTGCGAACGCCAGCCGAGACCGATGCGCGTTGCCGCGGTGGGCGTATACATCAAGCCAGCTGTCGCACCGACGGCCACGTCCGTGCCGGTGAAATACGTGTTCGGACCCGTCGGAAGTCCCGTTGCAAACTTGAACGTGCCCTTCGCGTACTCGATCATCGGACCGGCAGCTACCGAAAGCTGATCGGAGATTTTGTAACCGAGAACGGGATTATAGTTGATCGTGAAGAGGCTGGTTGCGCCGCCGACTTCCGAACCCGCCCAACGCTTGTCGGGCTCGGTTTTAAGACCAAAGCCCGAGTTGATGCCGAGACCGATAAAGAGGCGCGGATCAGACTTAAACTGGTGTGAGACATATCCTGCCGGTACCAGTGCGTCTTTGGCGATGTCGGTAGAGTTGCTCCACGACTGGCCTGGAGGCGCGCCAGCATTATTGAGGCGTGTCGAACCCGGTCCTGCCGTCAGATTGCCTTCGGGCGAAATCCAGTTGATCGTTGAGTCGGCATTGGTGCCGCTCAGCGTCGTGACGGCGGCGGAGTTCATGAACATCGCGCTCAGCGCGTTGCTGGCACCCGCGCCTGCAAACGACGAGCCCTGGCCAAGTGCGCCCTGTTCGCGGACCGCAAAGCCACCGGCCGACGCCGCGCTGACGCCCATCAGCAGCGCGGCTGCGACGGATGTCGTGGTGACCAACGTTTTGGTCGTAAGTTTCATGGAGACTCCCCCTGAGATACAATCTGATAAACGACGAAACCGGCGTGGCAGCACCCGACTTGGGTCACACACATGACATTGTTCTGCCACACTGGGGCCGGAGTCACGCAAGCACCGAATGCCTGTTGCAGTGCAAGAAACTGCTGAATCGCTAGGCAATGTGATCTTTCGACAACGATTTGTTAACTTGGTTGACGCATGCGTCAAGCAGCGAGCGTTTTGTTTGGGCGCTCAATGGCGTGCAAAGCACCCAGATCGGCTGCCTGGCGTTGTTGTCCACACGTTATCCCGCGGCTTTCCCTTGCCGAGCCCGCTCCGCGCAGTGCCAGGTTGGTCGTGCCGCGCCGCCGCGTCGTGCTTCGACTCGAGTCTTCGATTCTATGAGAGTTGAGCGCTCAGGCTGCGGTGAGTTTTTTGACCGCCGCTGAGATCGAATGGCGGATTTTGTGCCACCCGCGCGAGCCTTCGCTCGTCATCCAGTTCATCTGAAGCGAACGGCGCGGGCCGTCAAACGGGTGGTGTCCGTGCCAGGAGCTATCTGAGCGCTTGAACACAAGCAACGTGCCGTTGTCGGGTGGGACTTCGGCGGCAAAATCATCGACGTTGGTCGCATTCTTGAGAATGCGCAGACGTCCACCGGGCTGCTGCCAGTTTTCATTGAGATAGAGCAGAACGGTGATGATCTTGTCCTTGCTGTCGGTATGAATTTGCCCGTCTTTGGCGCGCGTGTAGCCACGCAGCGAATACATCTTTGGCCGTCCGTCGAGCGCGACGTCGAACTTGTCTGCGATGAGCTTTTCAAACGCTGGACCGTCAAGTTCATTGATGACGTCCTTGATCACCATCCCTGCGTCCAAGCTCTCGATCGGGTAGGAGCCGCCGGCCTTAATGTCGGGATATGTCGCGTTCACCCGCGCAACGGTTTGGGGCGAGAGGAAGCCTGGAACGATCGTGAACGGGTAGGGCGCCGTTTCCACTCGCGCGGCGGCGAGCTTGTCCAGATTGAGATGGGGCATGTGGGGCTCTCCAGGGTGGTGCCTGCGCGTGCGGAACGTGAAGGGCTGGACCCGATCATGGCGTCCAGCGCGATGTAATCTCTGTGGCGATACTAGCGGCAGAATCGATGGCTGGGTATGGCCATGGTTCGAATGTTGTGAACGCGTTGGGGAGTGGGCGTGTTGCGCCCGATGCAGCAAGGCCTGCGTGAAAGCGAGAAAATTTCGCCGAGCCGCCGGACGGTGTGAACACATACACCGGCTTGCCCGTTGCGCAGGCTTCCCCGCACATGTTGACACTATCGGCGGTGACGACAAGGGCGTCAGCGTGGGCCAGGAAATCTGGATAGGGATTGCCACCCACACCATCCCAAATGAGGCGCGGACGGTTTGCGGTTGCCGCCGTCACAGCGCGGATCAGGCGCTGGTGTGTGCGGCGTGACGGCGTGACCATGAAGCCAGCGCCGCGCGCCCCAAGTGAACGGAGCGAGGTTTCGAGGCGGTCATCATCAGCATCCGTAAACGTGTAGACACCGTTTTTGCCGCCTAAAATGACCGCGACACGGGGCGTTGGTAGGGCCGCGATCTCAGGCGGTACCCACGCGCGCAGTGCGGCAAGACGGGCAGGTGAAAAGCTGTGCGGCGCGGTGAGCGTCGTGATGACGTTGCTGCCGCGCCGCGTGTCGTGCGCTGGCACCCAGATCAGATCCGCCGTACCTGCGCCGGTTTTTGGGTCTTGGAGCACAACCGTAAAGGTCGCAGGCCCGGCACGCCGCCTGAGCGCCCGCAAATAGGGAATGCTCGCGCGGCCGGTTGCGATCGCGAGATCGGGCCACGGCGGCGCAAAGAAACTGCCCGGCTGGCCGAAGCGCTCAGATGGCGCGATCGGTCCCCACGGCGCTGTCATCGCAAATACGCCGCGCGGGGCGACATGCTTCATCTCGTAGGCGATGCCAAGCGCGTCAGCGACGCCGCGCGCCTGCACGTCCATGCCAGCCTTGCCATCGGTGATGATCCAGCACCGTGCGCTAGCGGGTACGGCGCCAGCCGATGCACCCGTTCGATTGGCAGGAGCTGGATTTGGAGCGATGAATCTCATGCGAGCATGTGGTCGAATGGGGTTTGTCGTGTCGAGGGTTCAAGCCGCCGCAGTGTCTTCTGGCCTCACGCTGGTTCCTTTGGCCTCACGCGCCGTGCGCGGGTCGCATTGCTCCCTGACGCGGGTGCGTCGGCTTGACGGGCGGGTTTGGGCGAGGCCTCCACGAGGGCGGCAAGTCTGCTAATGTCGAGTGGGACTTCTTGGAGACGATTGCTGCATGCCACTCCGCCTCGACGCGACAGACTGGCGTATTCTGCGGGAGTTGCAGGGCGATGGTCGCATGACGAATGTGGCACTTGCCGACCGCGTCGGGCTATCGCCGCCACCGTGCTTACGGCGGGTGCGGGCGCTCGAAGAAGCCGGGATGATCAGCATGTACACGGTGCTTCTGGATGAAAAAATGCTCGGTTTTGGCGTCCAGGCGTTGGCGCTCGTCGGCCTGCATAGCCAGGCGGAAGCGGATTTGCGCGCGTTTGAAAACCGCATCCTCGCGTGGCCGTTCGTGCGCGAAGCGTCTATGCTATCAGGCGAGAGCGACTACGCGCTCCAATGCATTGCGCCCAACCTCGACGCGTTCCACGAGTTCATCCTGCGCGAGCTGACAGCTGCTCCCAACGTTGCCAGCGTCAAGACACATCTCGCCATCAAGCGCGTGAAACGCGAACC